>DAIMFZ010000135.1:0-6753 GCA_036724225.1 Aequorivita sp. | reverse complement strand
GGATATTCTTGAACAAAAAGCAATTGCTGTCATCGGGGAAGCTCCTGCGGGAAAACCATTTAAGGGAAAGATTTCCAAAGGACAGTCTGTACAGATTTTTACAGGGGCAAAAATTCCCGAAGGAGCAGACACCGTAATCATACAGGAAAGGGTTTCAATTGAAAATGGAAATATCATTCCAGACGGTTCCTCATTGTTAAAGGGTGCGAACATCAGGGAAAAAGGTTCCCAAATTAAAAAAGGAAATGTTGCATTGCAATCTAGAACAATTCTCAATCCCGGGGCAATTGGCTTTTTAGCAGGACTGGGAATTCCTTCAGTATCGGTTTTCCCAAAACCAAAAGTTTCAATTATCGTTACGGGCAATGAATTGCAAAAACCCGGAACACAACTTGAAGACGGACAGATATATGAGTCGAATTCCTTTGCCCTAAAAGCCGCACTTGAATCAATTGGCATGGTAGCGACCCGTGTTTCAAACATCGGTGATGATGAAGGAACCACAAAGGAATCCCTTGCCTTCGCCATTGCTAATTCAGATGTTGTGCTGGTGTCTGGTGGGATTTCCGTTGGGAAATATGATTTTGTTGGGAAGTGTTTACAGGAACTTCAAGTAGAAAACATTTTTTACAAAATCGCCCAAAAACCAGGAAAGCCGATATTCTTTGGAAAGAAGAACGACTGTTTGATCTTTGGTTTGCCCGGAAACCCTGCAAGCGCCCTGAGCTGTTTTTATGAATATGTTTGTCCGGCACTGAAGATTATGCAAGGGTTTACGGAGGTATTTCCAAAAAAATACCTTCCCATTTCATCCGATTATGAAAAGAGAGAAGGCCTCTCCCTTTTTCTGAAGGGGAAAACCTCAGAAGGGAAAGTGAAGGTGCTCGAAGGGCAGGAATCCAACAATATTGGGTCTTTCACCTTGGCTGATTGTCTTATTTACCTTCCAGCGGACAAAGGGAAGATAGAAAAAGGAGAAATGGTTGAGGTGCATTTGATCAGCAATAGATAGTATTGTTCATTTTAAAAAGAATAGAAAAAAGACCTTTTAGAATCATGATAGAGATCGTAACAGCCTATCCAATTTTTTTCCTTCTGCTCCTTTTTATGGTGGCTTTTCTGTATGCCTCCGTAGGCCATGGTGGAGCGAGCGGCTATTTGGCGCTTATGGCACTTTTTGGGGTAATGGCTCCGGCGATGATGAAGTCGTCCGCGCTAATAATGAACATTTTTGTCTCCTCCATTTCCTTTTTTCACTATTACAGAACTGGGAATTTTCGATGGAAATTATTTTTCCCCTTTGCCATAGCGTCCATTCCCATGGCTTTTATCGGCGGTTATATAATTCTGGACCCGATGATTTACAAAAAAATACTTGGGGTAATCCTGATATTCCCAATTTTGAGATTTTTTGGAATCTTCGGGAAAACAGAGGGTCCCGAAAAAGAAGTCAAACTGTTTTGGGCGTTGCTTGCTGGTGGAATTATTGGGATGCTATCAGGTATGATAGGTATTGGAGGTGGAATTATACTTTCGCCCGTAATTCTCCTTTTGCACTGGGGAAACATGAAACAGACTGCTGCGGTTTCCGCGCTTTTTATTTTGGTGAATTCCGTAGCGGGACTTTCTGGAATGTTCAGCACCGGGATCGGGATTGATTCTTCGGTTTATCTTTGGGTAGCAGTTGCCTTAGCAGGAGGATTTGCCGGGGCCTACTTGGGAAGCAAAAAATTCAATAACTTAGTACTGAAAAGGATACTTGCCGTGGTATTGACCTTAGCCTGCATAAAACTTTTGGTAACATGAAAAATTCTAAGGTGACGGGAGTAGTTTTGGCTGGAGGAAAAAACTCCAGAATGGGATTTGACAAGGGTTTATTATTGGTTCAGGGGAAAAAAATAGTTGAACGTACCATCGAAGCAATGAAAGCTGCGGTGGATGAAATTATTATAATAAGCAACGGCAAT
The DNA here is from genome assembly GCA_036724225.1 of Aequorivita sp. GTDB lineage: Bacteria > Bacteroidota > Bacteroidia > Flavobacteriales > Flavobacteriaceae > Aequorivita. The sequence goes on along the minus strand of DAIMFZ010000135.1, from coordinate 4,786 downwards.
AATTACGATTACCTCGGATACAAAGTTTACAACGACATTGTAAAAAATTGTGGGCCGATGGGCGGGATTTTTACGGCGCTGACATGGAGCAAAACCGACAAAAATTTTGTGGTGAGTTGTGATATGCCTTTCATCAGTAGGGAACTGGTGGGTTTTATTGTTGAAAATTCCGACGGCTGCGAAATAGCAATTCCACAGCACGGTGAAAAGCTGGAACCCCTTTGTGCTGTTTATGATAAATCGTGCAGGGAAAGATTTGAAGTACTGTTGCAACGCAAAGAGTTGAAATTGCAGGATGCGTTGCGGCATTTTAAGGTGAAACAAATTTCAGTCCCGGAAAATATTTCTGCCGGAAACTGTTTCGAAAACATCAACACCCCTGCCGAATATGAAACGCTAAAATTGAAGAAGGATGGGTATTCAAATTAAAATATTTGGGCAGCTTGCTGATATTATCGGGAGCGACGAACTACAGCTTCAGCATATGAACGATACTGGCTCGCTTCGGAAAAAATTGATTTCGGATTTTCCAAAACTTGCAAACTATCCCTTTGTTGTTGCCGTGGGCAAAAAAATAGTGAATGGAAACCAAAAATTAAATGCCGGCGATGTGGTGGCACTGTTGCCGCCATTTGCAGGAGGATAATATGTTATCGAACGAAGAAATATTGAGGTACAACAGGCAACTTTTGCTTCCCGAAATTGGTTTGGAAGGGCAAGGGAAACTAAAAAGTGCGCGCGTGCTCGTTATTGGCGCGGGCGGCTTGGGTTGTCCCGTGCTGCAATACCTCTGCGCTGTGGGGGTGGGCAAGTTAGGGATTGTTGATTTTGATATAGTGGAGGAAACAAATCTGCAGCGACAGATTTTGTTCAACGTTTCGGATGTGGGAAAACCAAAAGCGAAAACGGTAAAGAAAAAACTTCAGAAACAAAACCCTTTTGTTGAAATTGAGGTTTTCAACGTAAAACTTTCTGTGGAAAACACACTTGAAATATTTTCAAATTACGATATAGTCATTGACGGCACCGATAATTTTGCCACTCGATATCTGGTTAATGACGCATGTTTTCTCTTAAAAAAAATATTGGTGTCCGGTTCCATTTTTAAATTTGAGGGGCAGGTCTCGGTCTTTGATTTCACAAAAGCCACCTCGCCTACTTACCGCTGCCTGTTTCCTTCGCCACCTTCGGCGGAACACGCCTTGAGTTGTGAGGAGATGGGCGTTCTGGGCGTATTGCCGGGTATCATTGGAACCTTGATGGCTAACGAAACCATAAAAATTATTGTAGGGATTGGCACTACCCTTTCGGGGAAAGTTTTGATGTTGAATGCCCTAAGCACAAATTTCCAAACGGTTGAATTTGAAAGAAATCCAGAAGCCGTGAACGCAATTCCCCAAACCGAATTGGCATTCAAAAGAATGGATTATGAGTTTTTCTGCGGAAACAAAACGATAGATATTTCCATCAGGGAAATTTCTGTCACTGAACTGTCCAGTCTAATTTTCTCAAACAGAGAAATCCAAATCCTCGATGTGCGCGAAATTGGGGAGCAACCTGAAATCGCCGAATGGCACAGTCTGAAAATCCCACTTGGGGAAATTGAAAACCGCGCCGAAGAGATTTCCAGAGACAAAAAAACAATCGTGGTCTGTAAAGTAGGGATGAGAAGCCAAAGAGCAGTTGAAATTTTGCAAAGTAAATTTGCGTTCGAAAATCTGTTCAACCTGAAAGGCGGCGTGATGGAATGGATAAAAACCACAAGCAAAACCCAAAAAACATGAGTGAAAAAAAAAGGCATAAGGTTTTTGTAAACGGAGCGATACGCCCCGATTTTATTGCAGAATCCATAGCGAAACACAGCAGCAAGAAAAATATAGGCGCCCACGATATTTTCCTCGGGCAAATCCGCAACGATATTATTGATGGCAAAACAGTTCAGGCCATCGATTATACGGCTTATGAGGAAATGGCAGATGAAAAGTTTCACGAAATAAGGGAAAAGGCATTTGCCAGTTTCAACCTCAGCTGTATGCACATTTACCATAGTTTGGGAGTTGTAAAAGCAGGAGAAATATCACTTTTTGTTTTCGTATCTTCCCAACACCGAGCCGATGCATTTGATGCCTGCCGCTTTATTGTGGAGGAAATAAAGGCGAAGGTTCCCATATTCGGAAAAGAAATATTTGAGGACGAAACCTATTCATGGAAAATAAACACAGATTAAACTATGGTTGATGTAACATTTAAAACTTCCACCCTTCGCGAAGCAATTGCGACTGCCATTGTGAAAGTGGGGAAGAAGGAAACCATTAAAGCGATAAAAAACAAAACCGTTCCCAAGGGTGATGTACTTGAATGTGCACGTACAGCGGGACTTTTCGCGGTAAAGCGGACTAGCGATATGATACCCGATTGCCACCCGATGCCGGTTGAGTTTACACAGATACGCTATGAGCTTTCGGAAATGGAGATTAAAATTGAAGTGGAAGTTCACACTGTCTATAAAACCGGAGTGGAAGTGGAAGCAATGCACGGGGCTTCCGTGGTGGCGTTAACCATTTACGATATGCTGAAGCCCATTGACAAGGAAATAGAAATTTCTTCCATCAAACTTCAAGGGAAGAAAGGCGGCAAGTCTGATTTTTCGGATAAATTCAGAAAAGATATGAAAGCGGTCGTGATTGTTTGTTCGGACAGTATTTCAGCAGGCAAGAAAGAAGACTATGCAGGAAAAGCCGTTATCAAAAAATTGGAATCTTGTGGGGTAAAAATTTCCGAATATTCAATTGTTCCCGATGAAATTGAAATCATCCGGGAAAAAATTGAAACCCTTTTCGCGAAGAATGATCTTATCATTTTTACGGGGGGAACGGGGCTCTCCCAGAGGGACACCACCCCAGAGGCAATTCTCCCATTGCTGGACAGGGAAATCCCAGGCATTATGGAAGCTGCCAGAAATTATGGGCAGGACAGGACTCCGTATGCTATGCTCTCGCGCGGAATTGCCGGAATGAAAGAAAATTGCCTGGTGCTTGCCATACCCGGCTCCACAAAAGGCGCAAAAGAAACAATGGACGCGCTTTTCCCTTCGGTGCTCCATATCTTTAGAATATTGGAAGGGGCTAGACACGACTCCTGAGCAGCAGATAAATCGGAGTGAATTCGGTACAGGTTCTCCACTTAAAAAAGGGAGTAACAAGCACGACTTAATAAAGAATAACAATAGAAAATAAATTATGATAGCAACCGATTTTGACGAAAAGTATTTTATGTATGATAACTTTGCGATATGGGAAATCAGAACTATGGATGATTTCTTCGACAGCCATAGCATGATGCGGGAAATATTCGAAAATGAATACGGATTTCCCTATTCAGACGAAACGGCAAAGGGTATGGATTTTATGGCTGCGGGATTTGCAGTGATTGAAAAATTGTTAGACAGTTTCCGGGATAAACAGTTTTTCGTTTTTTCCTTAGATGATGAAAACCACGGTATTCTCAAAGGATTGCAGGACAAAAAAACTATCAATTTCGGTATGGATATTTATGTGCTGCACCCAAACAGAATCTATGTTTTGGAAATGGATAAGAGCAAGGATCCTCAGCATTATGATACTTAGAAATGAGTTATCGGCTATCGGTTATCGGTTCTCGGTTATCGGTTATCGGTTATCGGTGATCGGTTATCGGTGCTAGGTTATTGGTTATCGGTTATCGGTGCAAAATGATACTAATCTATTTATTTCAAGTGTTTAGTTCTTTTTTGATTAAATGAAGTTGTCTAATATCCTACGGGCGAAAGTCCTAAGTCGGGTTTTTAATATTCAAATTATTTTCTCAACATTTAGATTAGAATTTTAAATGTATCAAACACTACCATGGCAGACCGATCAACAGTAACAAACAATTTGCGTTACCATAAAATCATTATGGTTGTTATTGTATTGGTCTATATTTGGGTGCAATACGAGTTCAGCTCAGGAAATTGGAGTTATAGTGACGGAAAACCAAAGGTTGAAGGGGAACGCGTAAACGGAAAGGATGAGGGTACTTGGACTTGGTTCTATGAGAATGGGCAAAAACAAATGCAGGGCACTTTTCACAAAGGTAAACGCAACGGACCTTGGACCATCTGGGATAATAACGGGAATTTAGTGAGTGAAAGTTTGTATGAAAATGATAAGCTGAATGGAAAATTCACGCATTGGTATGCAAACGGCAAAAAGGAAAGTGAAGGCTTTTATCAGGATGACAGGCTTAAGGGAGATGTTACTTATTATAACCAAGATGGTAGTTTAAAAGAAATAAAGAATTATTGAGGGTCTATCAATTCCTTTTCCATTTCTAAAACTTTAGGAAACAATACGTTATTTTCCAAATGAATGTGCAATTGTAGTTCATCCAAAAATGCTTTCAATTTGATGTACGCCCTACGGAATACAGTATCGGCATCTTCAGGGATAGTAAAATTATTACTTGAAAGCTCAATTTCTTTCATTTCGTATAGTATATTATTATGCTCACGCTCCAGCATTTGTATAAGATTAGCAACGCTACCAAATGAAGGTTGAGGAAGTGGTGACATGCTTCTTTTTGCCTCGCTCATCTTCTTAATATACGGAAATAAAACAGTTTCCTCTTTGCGCAAATGTTGTTTCAATTCACTGGATATTTTGATGAAACCTCTTGTTACGTCAATAACTTCAAAATGCTTCGCTGCATGGACTTCCGCGACTTTCTGCATATATTCATGAATCTCGGGATCAATTTCTGCTACATA
>DAIMFZ010000134.1:0-6790 GCA_036724225.1 Aequorivita sp. | reverse complement strand
CAGAAAGTTTACTAAACTCCACGATTTTGCTCAGTCCGCAAGATCGTTTTACACTCGGGGTAGATTTTGATGCTTACACCTCTACAATCCAGCAATTTGGAATCAGTTTTAGTGGAAATATGATTTTTCGGAATATCTTTCGGGGTGCAGAGATTTTAGAAATTTCAGGCCGAGGAAGTCTTGGTTCTTCCAAAGATGCGGCCGATAGCGAAAGCAAGTTTTTCAACATTTCAGAATTTGGAAACGACGTAAAGCTCACGTTTCCTCGGATCATTTTTCCAATACACACCGAAAAACTCATCCCAAAATATATGTCGCCAACAACAAGCTTCAGTTTAGGGGCGAGTGCACAAAACAATATTGGTTTGGATCGGCAGACCTTCAATGGAATATATAATTACCGTTGGAAACCTTCAAAAATCCTAACTTATCAATTGGATCTGCTAAATCTGCAATATGTAAAAAACCTGAATATTGGCAATTATTTCAATGTTTACAAAAACTCCTTCGAACAGCTGAATTCAATTGCGCAAGAAACCGAGGGCAACAATCCCGGAGCTATCAATCCAGATTTTTACATTTACGATGAAAACAACAACCTTCAATTACTAGTCCCCGATGGAGCCAATGGTTTTATAACAGACGTAAAAAACGGCAACATCAATCCTATCTTTTTGGAGGGTGATAGTTTTACGTCCGTAAACAATATAGACGAGCGCAAAAAACGGCTTACCGAGGACAATTTAATTTATGCTACAAATGTAACCCGCACCCGCGATACACGCGAAAACATACAGGACAATAACTTTTCTAGGACCCGTTATAAATTGGAAGTTGCAGGAAATCTTCTTTCGGGCATCTCCAGTCTTGCCGGGGCACAAAAAAATGAAGACGGCAACTATACGGCTGTGGGTGTCGTATTTTCCCAATACGTGAAGGGAGAGGCAGAATATATTAAACATTGGGAACTGAATGACAACAATGTATTGGCGTTCCGTGCTTTTGGCGGAATCGCAATTCCTTATGGCAACAGCAACAGCATCCCATTTACGCGAAGTTACTTTGCGGGCGGCGCCAACGACAACCGAGGTTGGCGGGCCTATGCCTTAGGTCCTGGAAGCAGCGGGAGTTTAGACGAATTCAATGAAGCAAATTTTAAAATTGCACTTAACGCAGAATATAGGTTCACTATTTTGGGAGCTTTTAAAGGTGCGCTATTTGTGGATTCTGGAAATATCTGGAACGTTTTAGACAACATTAAGGATGAACAATCGGTATTCAACGGAATAGCGGATATTAAAGAAATGGCCATTGCTTCCGGTTTTGGTTTGCGGTATGATTTTGGTTTTTTTGTGTTCCGTTTCGATGTTGGTTTCAAAACACACAACCCTGCACGCTTGGTGGGCGAACGTTGGTTCAAAGACTATAATTTCTCCAAAGCGGTTTACAACATAGGCATCAACTATCCTTTCTAAACCAGTATAATTTGTTATTTTTGAAGGCGTAAGTTGGATGACCGAAAATTGAACTAACTAAGTAACGAAAACAAAAACATGAGCCATTCCATAAAACCTGGTGTTGCTACCGGAAAAGAAGTTCAAAAAATACATCAATACGCAAAAACGAAAGGTTTTGCCATGCCAGCAGTGAATGTTGTGGGCTCAGACAGTGTGAATGCCGTTATGGAAACCGCTGCTGAATTAAATGCTCCTGTAATTATACAATTTTCAAATGGCGGGGCACATTTTAACGCAGGTAAAGGGCTTTCCAACGAAAACGAAAAAGCCGCAATAGCAGGTGGCATTGCGGGTGCTAAACACATTCACGAACTTGCTAAAGTTTACGGTGCAACCGTAATTTTGCACACAGACCATTGCGCTAAAAAATTGCTTCCTTGGATAGACGGCTTGCTTGACGCAGGTGAAAAATTCTTCAAAGAAACTGGAATACCGCTCTATAGTTCACACATGATAGACCTTTCCGAAGAACCCATAAAAGAGAATATTGAAATCTGCAAACGCTATTTGGAACGCATGAGTAAAATGGGGATGACCCTCGAAATTGAATTGGGAATAACCGGTGGCGAAGAAGATGGCGTTGACAATACTGGCGTGGATTCGTCAAAATTATACACCCAGCCCGAAGAGGTGGCATACGCTTATGAAGAACTCTCAAAAATAAGCGACCAATTTACCATTGCCGCCGCCTTTGGAAACGTGCATGGCGTTTACAAACCGGGAAATGTAAAATTGACGCCCATAATTCTGAAAAACTCTCAGGAATATGTTCAGAAAAAATACAACACAGGACCTAACCCAATAGACTTTGTTTTTCACGGTGGAAGCGGTTCCACTTTGGAAGAAATTCGCGAAGCCATTGGCTATGGAGTGATAAAGATGAATATTGACACTGATATGCAATTCGCTTTTACGGAAGGCGTACGGGATTATATGGTAAACAATCTGGAATATCTGAAAACCCAAATCGGAAATCCCGACGGCGATGAACTTCCAAATAAAAAATATTACGATCCACGGAAATGGCTTCGCGATGGCGAAATCACTTTTAAGAAAAGACTTGAACAGGCTTTTAAAGATCTGAATAATGTGAATACACTTTCCGAAGGAAGTAACAGTAAGCAGTAGCAGTAGGCAGTAAAATAATAGACCTATGCGAATCTAAAATCTAACGTCTAAAATCTAAAATCTTATTATGCCTTGGTTTAAAAGAACAAAAAAAGGGATCCAAACCCCAACGGAAGAAAAAAAGGACGTCCCAAAGGGATTGTGGTATAAATCGCCCACTGGAAAAATTGTGGACAGTGAAGAACTGGAAAAGAATTTTTATGTAAGTCCCGAAGATGGCTACCATGTGCGTATCGGAAGCAAAGAATATTTTGAAATCCTTTTTGACGATAACAAATTTAAGGAGCTTGATAAAAATCTAACTTCCAAAGATTCCCTAAATTTTGAGGACAAGAAGAAATATACAGACAGGCTAAAGGAAGCTCAGAACAAAACGGGGCTTAAAGATGCTATTCGTTGTGCCGTTGGAAAATCCATGGGTGCCGATTTGGTGGTGGCCTGTATGGATTTCAGCTTTATAGGTGGTTCCATGGGAAGCGTTGTAGGCGAAAAAATTGTTCGTGCCGCAGATTATTCACTTAAAAAGAAAATTCCTTTATTAATAATATCAAAAAGTGGCGGCGCCCGAATGATGGAGGCCGCACTTTCGCTAATGCAACTTGCAAAGACCAGTGTGAAACTCGCTCAGTTGAGCGATGCCGGAATACCTTATATTTCTTTGTGCACAGACCCAACCACGGGAGGAACAACCGCCTCCTTCGCGATGCTTGGCGATATAAATATTAGCGAGCCCGGCGCATTGATTGGTTTTGCTGGACCGCGCGTAGTTCGCGATACCACAGGAAAAGAACTTCCCGAAGGTTTCCAAACTGCGGAATTTGTTTTGGAACACGGTTTCCTCGATTTTATAACACATCGCCGAGACCTAAAAAGAAAAATCAATCTCTACCTCGATTTGGTTTTGAACCGTCCGCTTCGCGAGAAAACAGCATAAAAAAAAAGCTGCCCAAACCAACGGGCAGCTTTTTTTATTTCACATTTAATCAATTCATTATAAAAGGATATTCTTGGCCATTGTAGATAAATACGGCTTTATTATCACATTCGCCATCGCCAAAATCAATGGTAGCTGTTAAACCGTCCTGCGTAACTTCAAAACGGCCTGCAACCAAGTAAGGACAAGCAGTTTTATAAACAAGCGCCTCAGTCACTTTGCCGCTGCGTTCAAATCCATTGGAAAATTGTGTCTGCCAATTTCCAGTTATGTGATACACATTGTCCAGCCAAGTGCCAGAGCCAACACCTTCTACCCATTCCGAAACACGGGTTCCGTTACGGGTACCAGTAACTGCATTGTTTGGAAAACTAATGGTTAGGCTTTCATTGACTGTAGATTGCGGATTTCCGTTCTGGTTTGCAATTTCATATAAAATTGATCCACCTCCGCCAACATTGTTACCATTGAAAACAAAATTCTGGAAGGAATAATTTATCGTAAATGTCCCTGAAATGAGGGGGCCGTATTCCAATAAAATACTTCCTGAAACCACATTTCCATTGTTCAGGGTACAGGAATCACCAAAATCTAATAAAATGGTAATCACATTTCCCTGCATCCCCACCGTGATTACGGTACAGGAGGGGAAAAGTGAAACTTGGGTGAGGCCACGACCCTCTATTTCATTTTCAACAAAGGCCTGCTCCATAATATTAAAGGTTCCTTCAGCAACATTGTCCATTTTTGCTGCTCTTGTAGAGTCATCAGACGTAAAATTTTCTTCTTCCGAAGCATTGTTTTCTTCCTTAATACAACTTGTAAACAGGAGAATGGCCATCGTAAAAAACATACCAAAAAATTTAATCGGGATACTTTTCATAAATTAAGGTTTAGGGGTTTAGACATTTATAACGCCGAAAAAAACAAATTCGGTATATTTAGAATTAATTTTTTAATTGAAGTAGGTCAATTTCAAATCGGTTTTTGTATTTTTGCGCCCTTGATTATCAAAACGGTAGTCAGTACATAAAAATCATTTTAATAATATTGGCATGTATCAATCACAAGAAGTAAAAGAAAAAATTTTTGAAAAACACGGTAAGTCAAAAACCGATACTGGTTCTGCAGAAGGACAGATCGCTTTGTTCACACACCGAATCGAGCATTTAACCAAGCACCTTAAAGCAAACCACAAGGACTACAACACAGAGCGTTCTTTGGTAATGCTGGTAGGAAAAAGGAGAGCGCTTTTGGATTATCTAACCAAAAAAGACGTACTTCGTTATCGTGCAATCGTTAAAGAATTAGGTTTACGTAAGTAATAATTTAAAGGGCTCTTACGGGCCCTTTATTTTTAAATTTTCAGAATAAATTTCTGAAACACATAGAAAAGCTACCCTTAAGTTTTTCATTGGTCAACCACAACAACACAACAACACTCGACTGATAAACAGTCGTCGACCATTTTTAACCGTCCGTTTTTTGGACAAAATGAAAAACAAATGATACCTAAAGTATTTAGAGAGGTCATTGACCTTGGTGATGGAAGAGAAATTTCCATCGAAACCGGAAAATTGGCAAAACAGGCCCATGGCTCTGTGGTTGTGCAATCCGGTAAATGTATGCTGCTATGCACCGTAGTTTCAAATTACCAACAAAGCGATGTTGATTTTTTACCATTAACAGTAGATTATCGCGAAAAATTTGCCGCTTCAGGTCGTTATCCGGGTGGTTTCTTCAAAAGAGAAGCAAGACCGAGCGACGGTGAAGTGTTGACAATGCGTTTGGTGGACCGTGTATTGCGCCCACTTTTTCCAAAAGATTACCACGCCGAAACGCAGGTGATGATCCAGTTGATGAGCCACGATGAAAACGTAATGCCAGATGCAATGGCAGGATTGGCGGCTTCTGCGGCCATCCAGCTTTCAGATTTTCCTTTTGAATGTGCTATTTCTGAAGCACGTGTGGGACGGATCAATGGCGAATTCGTAATCAACCCTTCAAGAGCACAATTGGAAGAATCTGACATCGATATGGTGATCGGAGCTTCTATGGATTCAGTGATGATGGTTGAAGGCGAAATGAAAGAAATTTCAGAAGAAGAAATGGTTGAGGCCATTAAATTTGCACACGAACACATTAAAAAACAATGTGAAGCCCAACTTAGATTGGCCGAAGCCGTTGGAAGAAAAGAAGTTCGTGAATACGACACAGAGCACGAAGACGAGGATTTGAAAAAGAAAATCCACAATATGGCTTATGATAAAGTATATGCCGTTGCACACTCCGCTTCTGCCAAACACGAAAGAACCGATGCTTTCACAGCTATTAAAGAAGAAATAAAAGCTACTTTTTCTGAAGATGAGTTGGCAGATTATGGTGGCTTGATTTCAAAATATTACAACAAAGCTGAAAAAGCAGCCGTTCGCGACCTTACCTTAAACGAAGGTTTGCGTTTGGATGGAAGAAAAACCGACGAGATCCGCCCAATTTGGTGCGAAGTTGACTATTTGCCTTCCGTTCACGGTTCCGCAATTTTTACCCGTGGGGAAACCCAAGCTTTGGCAACCGTTACTTTGGGAACTTCTCGCGAAGCAAACCAAATAGATATGCCGTCTTTTGAAGGGGAAGAAACTTTCTACCTTCACTACAACTTCCCTCCTTTTTCAACTGGTGAAGCACGCCCAATCCGCGGTACTTCCCGAAGAGAAGTGGGTCACGGAAACTTGGCACAACGCGCTTTAAAAGGTATGATTCCTAAAGATTGTCCTTACACAGTTCGTGTTGTTTCAGAAGTATTGGAATCTAACGGTTCTTCATCTATGGCCACAGTTTGTGCTGGAACAATGGCGCTAATGGACGCAGGGGTTCAACTTAAAAAACCAGTTTCAGGAATTGCAATGGGATTAATTTCTGACGGAGATTCTGGAAAATATGCAGTGCTTTCAGACATTTTAGGTGATGAAGATCACTTGGGCGATATGGACTTTAAAGTAACAGGAACCGCAGACGGAATTACCGCTTGCCAAATGGACATTAAAGTAAAAGGTCTTTCATATGAAATTTTGGTGAATGCGTTGAAACAAGCTGGTGCTGGACGACTTCACATTCTTAATATATTGGTTGACACAATTGCCCAGCCAAATGCAGATGTAAAACCACACGCTCCAAAAATGGTTACCGTTACTATTCCAAATGAATATATCGG
>DAIMFZ010000133.1:0-6798 GCA_036724225.1 Aequorivita sp. | reverse complement strand
CATACAGCGATGTGAAAATGAGTTCCACTTCCGAAATGGTTTTTCATTTTATGGAAGCCATGGGTGAAGCTGGAAAGCTTTCAAAAGAAATCGCAATAAATCTCTACACGGGAATAATGACGGATACAGGCTCATTTCGTTTCTCCACCACTAGCCCAACTACACACAGAGTTGTAGCGAAATTGATAGAAGCTGGCGCAGATAGTGCCACAATCCATCAAAATATATACGACACCAACAGCCCCGAAAGGATGAAACTACTGGGAGTTGCGCTGAACAATTTGAACATAATGCCCGAATTCAACACAGCATATATCACACTGACCCAAAAAGAACTGGACGATCACAACTTCAAAAAAGGCGATACCGAAGGTTTTGTTAACTACGCACTTTCGGTGAAAGGAATTGTTTTTGCGGCAATTTTCATAGAGAACAAACAGGAAAATATTGTAAAGATTTCCTTCCGAAGCATTGGCGATTTCTCAGTCAACGATTTTGCCCGTAACCATTACAGTGGCGGTGGCCACATAAATGCAGCTGGTGGAAAAAGTTCGCAATCTCTTAACAATACCATAAACGAATTTATTAGTATCTTGCCACGTTATAAAAATGAACTCACAAATGCTTCATAAGCTGGTTTATATTTTACTTTTTTCGGGCTTGATTGTTTCTTGCAAAAGCCCTGAAGCCAGACACCCGCTGCAAAGTCACTCGGGAACTTTCATAAAGGAATCTGCAGAGCGGAACAAAATTATATACGACGAAGAGAAAGATTATATTGAAAAAATCATCGCCAAAGACTCCGCAAACGATTATATTTCTTCCGAAAACGGGTTTTGGTATTACTATAATAAAAAAGATACCGCCACCACTGAAAAGCCAGATTTGGGCGATGTGGTAAAATTTACCTACGATATTAAAGACCTAAACGGTGACGTAATTCTGTCAGAAAAAGAAAACGGCCTGCAACAATACAAAGTGGACCAAAGCAACCAAGACCTTATTTCTGGTGTTCGCGAAGGCATAAAACTTATGAAAGAAGGCGAAACAGTAACCTTCCTTTTTCCTTCCTATAAAGCCTTTGGCTATTACGGGATTGAAGAAAAACTCGGCACCAATATTCCCGTGCAGAGCACTGTAACTTTACATTCAATTGAACAATCAAACTAAAATTAATTTAAGCAAAAACATGAAAAAACTAACATTTTTATTTTTATTTCTTACGCTTGCATTCGCGTCTTGTCAGGAAAAATATCCGGACCTTAAAGATGGCGTATATGCTGAATTTGTTACCAACAAAGGAACTTTTGTTGCCAAACTTAAAAACGAAAGTGCGCCACTTACGGTTTCAAATTTTGTTGCACTTGCCGAAGGAACCAACGGTATGGTAGATTCACTTTACAAAGGCAAACGTTTTTATGATGGACTTACCTTCCACCGCATTATAAAGGATTTTATGATCCAAGGTGGCGATCCAAAAGGCGATGGCTCCGGAAGTCCAGGATATGCTTTTCCAGACGAAATTACTGACACGATCCGTTTTGACAAAAAAGGTCTTCTGGCTATGGCAAATTCTGGCCCTGGCACAAATGGAAGTCAGTTTTTCATTACTTTGAAAGAAACTCCATGGTTGGACGGCCGCCACACCATTTTTGGTGAAATAGTTAAAGGACAGGAAGTCGTGGATTCAATTGGAAGTATGCAAACCGAAAAACCAGGCGACAAGCCAAAAGAACCCGTTATTATTGAAAAAGTAACCATCATCAATAAAGGTGATATCAAAGTTCCTTATTTCACTGAGGAAATGGGTAAACTTGAAAAAGAAAAGAAAGAAAAAGAAGAGCGCGTCAATAAAGTAGCGGCTTCGCAAGCTGAAGAGCTTAATGCCATTAGGGCAAAGGCAGATTCACTTCCTTCCGGCATTAAAATTTATTTCAATGAAAAAGGAAGCGGCCCACAACCCAAGGAAGGCGACAAGATTATGATGAACTACGCGGGCTATCTTGCCGATGGCCACATGTTTGATTCAAACATATTGGCAAACGCAGAAAAATTTGAAATGGTTGACGAAATGCGCAAAGCAGCCGGACAATACACTCCTGTTCCAACAGATTTTAGCAAGGACGCTCAACTTATTCCAGGTTTCCGCGAAGGATTGTTGAATATGAAAGTTGGCGACAAAGCTACCATCTTTATACCACCACATTTGGCGTATGGCAAAAGAGGAATCCCGGGCGTAATCCCTCCAGATTCTGAATTGATTTTCAACCTTGAGATTGTTGAGATAGTAAAATAATTCTTACTTTGAGAATACAAAAAGAGGAACCAGTTTTAAATTGGTTCCTCTTTTTCTTTATAAGTACCTCGCGGATCTCTTTTCTATTTTCTCTTTTCTCTGTTCTATTTCCTCGGAATGTTTTTTAAAATTTCCAATACAAACTCCCAATACTTTTGGACAGATGAAATACTTGCGCGCTCATCGGGTGAATGAGCTCCTTTTATGGTTGGTCCAAAGGAAATCATATCCATTTCGGGGTAATTCTGGCCCAAAATTCCACATTCCAGTCCAGCGTGACACGCAGCAACGTTGGCTTTTTCACCATTCATCTTTTGATAAAGATTATCTAAAATTTTTAAAATTGGACTGTCCATATTTGGCGCCCAACCTGGATAATCTCCCGCAAGATTTACTTTGTAACCTGCAAGTTCAAAAGTAGAGGTCAGCGCGTTTGCCAAAACTTCTTTAGAAGATTCTACGGAACTTCGGGTTAAACATTCAACTTTTATAATTCCGTTGGCAACCAAAACTTTCGAGATGTTGTTTGAAGTTTCCACCAAATCTTCAATATCTGGGCTCATTCGGTAAACCCCATTATGCGCGGCGTTCATCGCTTTCAAAAAGTTTGTTTGATCATCGCCTGTCATCACTTTTGTGAAATTTTCATCGCTCTTTTCAGCTGTGATTGAAAGATTGGGTTCCAAAGATTTATATTCATCAAGAATCGCTTTCTTCATTTTTTCAAATTCAGTAAGAAATTTTTCTTCGGAAGAAACCACAATCCGCGCCACACTTTCACGCGGAATTGCGTTGCGAAGACTTCCGCCCTCAAGCTTTGCTAATTTCATAAAATCATTAGTAGCAAAAAGCAAACGGTTCATCAATTTGTTGGCGTTGCCCAAACCCTTGTTGATGTCCATCCCGCTGTGGCCACCGTTTAAGCCATTCAATTTAATGGTGAAAGTTGTGGAATCTTTTGGTTCTTCAGTTTCATTATATGTTCCTGTTGCGGTAACATCTACTCCACCGGCACAACCTACTCCTATTTCATCATCTTCTTCGGTGTCCAGGTTAAGCAGAATATCGCCTTTTAACAAACCACCTTTCAGTCCTTTGGCGCCCGTCAATCCGGTTTCTTCATCTATGGTGAAAAGTGCTTCAAGAGCTGGATGCTCAATTATGTTGCTTTCAAGAATGGCCATTATGGTTGCAACACCTATACCGTTATCAGCTCCCAATGTTGTTCCTTTTGCACGAACCCAATCGCCATCTACATACATTTTGATTCCCTGTGCATCAAAATTGAAATCAGTGTCGTTGTTTTTTTGGTGCACCATATCCAAATGGCTCTGCAAAACCACAGTTTTTCTGTCTTCCAACCCTTTGGTGGCAGGTTTGCGGATTATTACGTTGCCCACTTCGTCTTCCATAGTTTCCAAACCGAGACTTTTTCCGAAGTCTTTCATAAACGCTATAACGCGTTCTTCCTTTTTTGAAGGGCGCGGCACGGCGTTCAGGTCTGCAAATTTGTTCCAAAGTACTTTGGGTTTGAGGTTTCTTATTTCTTCATTCATAGTTTGTAGATTTTTTTTTGAAAATTTTCGCCGCGAATTCACGAAAAATTGTGTTTTTTATGCGCAGTATTTCTTCGAAATACTATAAAAAATAACATTCGTGTATTCGTGGCTACATTTTCGCAAATTTACGGTTTTGTAACCGCTATAAAAATTATGTAGAGAAAGAATTCCTTCGTAAGTTTGGATTATGCAAAAACGAACCTCCGCATTTCTCACTTTATTTCTTATTGTGCAGATAATTGCACTTCAGGTTTTGAAGCATTTTCCTGAATTTGTGGAAAAATATTACAGTCTGGGCGTTTATCCGTGGATTTCTAAAATTTCACGATATCTTTTTGGGTGGGTTCCTTTTTCGGTCGGTGATTTGTTTTATCTTCTAATAGCGATCGTAGCAATTCGGTGGCTTTATAAAAATGTGAATAGACTTCGGAAAAATGAACAAGTAAGTTTTTTTATAGATATTCTGGCAGCAGTTTCGGTTGTATATTTTATGTTCCACGTACTTTGGGGTTTTAATTATTATAGGCTTCCACTTCATAAATCCTTGAATTTAGCGAATGATTACACTACGGAACAGCTATTGGAAACCACTTATCGTTTTGTTGAAAAAAGCAACGCCCTGCACCGTGAGCTGGGTTTTGCGGACAGTGTGAAAATAGAACTGCCTTATACACATAAAGAAATGTTGAAAAAAACATTGAACGGTTATAAAAATCTTGAAAAGGAATTTCCGCAACTTGCCCTATCACCGCGGAGCATCAAAAAAAGTGGCTGGAGTTTGGGGCTTACGTATATGGGATACAGTGGCTATTTGAATCCATTTTCGGGCGAAGCACAAGTAAACAATTTGATGAAAACCTATAAGTTTCCAGTAGTTGCCTGCCACGAAGAAGCCCACCAAATTGGTTATGCCGCCGAAAACGAGGCCAACTTTATTGCTACACTTTCCACACTGCACAATGACGACCCATATATGCAATACGTTGGGTATATTTTTACCTTGCGCTATTTGATAAACGAAGTGGCGCGCCGCGACGAGCCCAAATATGAAGAAATTTTAACAACCATTAACCCAGGTATTTTGGAAAGTTATAAGGAAATGCGAGATTTTTGGGATAGCTACCAAAATCCTTTTGAGGATTTCTCAAAAATATTCTGGGACAACTTTTTAAAAGCAAACAACCAGAGCCGCGGCATAATGAGCTATGATTATATGGTAGCGCTGGTTGTAAATTATTATGAAGATAAGGATTTATAAAATTGAAATCGAAAAGCACATACCTCACCTCTCCCCTCTAAAAACTACCATCTACCCTCTACAAACTATTTCACATATTGTGCCTGTGAAGGTTTTGCAAATACGGAAGCATCGAGCTTTGTTTCAGTAGCAGTAACTTTATCAAATTTAATGTCCATCATTTTTCCTTTTGGTTTGCCGTTTTCAACATTGAACCAAATCAATTTTTCAGGTAGCAACAGGCCGTTCACTTCTTCCCATTTGTCGTATTTTATAAAATGCCATTCATCGCTTTTCTTTTGGTCTTTAAATGTAACAGTGTATGCCAACCAAGCCATTTTGTTGGTTTCTGGATCAAAATATAAAATATATTCATCGTCAGGAGAATCGCCCACGCCATCATTATACGTAACTTTAAAACCCTTGTACATTTTCCCGTCCAACTCAGTAGGTTCTACTGCAGCATAATTGGTTCCCGGATCTGCAATTACGAACGGCATTGCATAAAAATAAAACATCAAATTGTGATAGAAAACTGGGTCGCCCTCATAGCCCAGATCGTGCTTTAGTAGCCATACGCCTTTGCTGTCATTGCCTATGGACCAATCCTTGGACTCTATTTTTATTTTCCGGTCTGGCAGTGAAACGGTGTGGGTTTCCACGCCATTTTTCCCTTTCATCTCAAAACAGAGATTGTTCATCTTTTTCCACTGGTTTAATCCGCCATGGGCAGTAAAAACAGCTTGAAGTGGCGCAGGAAATTCCTTGGGTTTTTCAGCCTCTTTTGTTGCAGAAGCCTGCGTAGAATCTACTTCCAATCCTTCAACACGAGTTTCTTCCAAACTGTTTTCGGAGTTTGTTTTTTTATCGTTTTTACAGGCGAAAAGGGAAAGCACGACTGCAAGTATTAACATCAACTTTTTCATAATGATTGGTTTATAGTTGGTTAAATGTAAAAAAGCTTCCCGGGTTGGGGAAGCTTTTTAGAAAGGTTTATGAATTAAGTAGGTAGTTTTTAGAGGGAGTCGTTAGTATTATCGTTGTAAATTAGTTTTTAATCAATTTTTTTATGACAGTATTTCCTTCCGAAGAAATCTTCACAAAATAAATTCCATTTTCAAAAGACGAAACCTCCATCGTCAACTTTCCGTTTTGTGGGAGTATTTTTTCAGAAAACAATTTTTTTCCTTGAATATCGTAAAGCAAAATAGTTGTTTCTGAAATCAATTGTGAGGATTGAACCGTAAAACTTTCGGAGGTTGGATTTGGAGTAATACTTAAATCTTCAAAAGTGAAAGAATCTACAGAAATAGTTCGGTCTGTTTCAATTTCAAAAGAAGTAATTGCGTAACAACCCGAATTTAAGTTTTCAACCCGAACATAAATTGTTTGTGGGTTGGTAACATTCCCATAAGCCGAAGGATTAGCAATGGGGTTTACATTATTTTCTGCATCGGCAAGTGTTTCATAGAAAAGTACCGCATAATCTGATGGGTTCAGTCCATTCAAAATTTCGGGTATCTTTACTGTTAGATCAAAAATTGCAAATCCGTCGCCATCGCCTTCGTTTATAAATAGTGTTATGGGAGCTATAATTGGAGGTTGCTCATTGACAATTAATGGCAAGGTAACTACCGCAAAACTACTTCCGTCTGCATTCACTATTCTGGCAAAAACTTCATCAGTAAACGGATTGTTGTTTATAT
>DAIMFZ010000132.1:0-6853 GCA_036724225.1 Aequorivita sp. | reverse complement strand
AAAAATCTAAAACCTATGTGGATCAAAAAAATATTCCTTTTCTGTTCATTATTTATTTTTATATCCTGTGCTGAACTACAACAAGTGGTTAACACACTACCCAATCAAACAGGAACAGGTATCGGTATGGATTCCACTACAATAGCCAATGGTTTGCGACAAGCATTGGATCTTGGCATTGATAAACAGGTAACCAAGCTTACGCAAAAGGATGGTTTTTATAATAATCAATTGGTAAAAATTTTGTTACCCCAAGAACTGCAGAAAGTAGATCAAACCCTTCGCGACATCGGTTTGGGAAGTCTTGCTGACGAAGGTATAAAGGCACTTAACCGCGCCGCTGAAGATGCGGTGAAACAAGCCACCCCTATTTTTGTAAGCGCAGTAAAAGATATCACCTTCTCTGACGCAAAAAATATCCTTTTGGGCCAGGACAATGCAGCAACCAAATATTTGGAACAACGCACCAACGCAGCCCTTTACACAAAATTTAACCCCGTAATAAAAAACTCCTTTTCCAAAGTGGGCGCAGACCAAATATGGAGCAATATCATTACAAAGTACAACTCCGTACCGTTTGTTAATAAGGTAAATCCAGATCTAACTGATTATGTTACTAATGAAGCGCTAAAGGGTGTTTATAAAATGATCAGCGTGGAAGAAAAAGATATTAGAAACAATATCTCAGCACGAACCACAACATTGTTAAGACAAGTATTTGCATTGCAAGATTAAAATAGGGCTATGGTTTTAACACAATCCCTCTAAATATCCAAGCTTTTATGATACTATTAACCTACCGTTAGTACTACCTTTTCTCTTTCAAAATTATCTTTGTTTCTAAATTATTTTTAGAAATGATAAGTTGGTTTAGAAAAAAATCCAGGATCGAAAAACTGAAAGAAAGATATACTCTTTTAATGAAGCGGTCTTTCAAAACGGCTTTAAAAGATGTCGAAAAAAGCGAACATTTCCACCATCTAGCCGATAAATTGTTCCAAGAAATTAAATATCTTTCCCTTCATCAAAACGACAAGTAATAAGGTTTGGCTAAATGCTATTAAAAATCTCTATTCCGCTGAACAAATAATCGTTTTCCAATCAGAAAAATTCGTCGAGTATGGCTTTCATTTCAAGCTGGATGTTTTTGGCCTCACGAGCCGCAGCTTCCGCAAAATCATTGGTATTTGATGCGTAAATAATTCCTCTCGAAGAATTCACGAGCAGCCCAATATTTTCGGTCAAGCCATATTTACAGACTTCCTTTAAGCTTCCGCCCTGCGCGCCAACCCCAGGGACCAATAAAAAACTATTGGGTGTAATTTTGCGCACTTCTGCGAGATATTCCGCTTTTGTAGCACCAACAACGTACATTAAGTTTTCGCTATTTTTCCATTGTTTTGATGTTTTCAAAACTTGTTTGTACAACTCTTCTCCATCAATTTTTTTGGTTTGAAAATCGAAAGCACCTTCATTCGATGTCAATGCCAATAAAATGGTATGTTTATTTTTAAATTCGAGAAAAGGTTCCACTGAATCCTTTCCCATATAAGGTGCAACCGTTACGGCATCAAACCCCAAATCTTCAAAAAATGCTTTTGCGTAGCGAGATGAAGTATTGCCTATATCACCGCGTTTTGCATCGGCTATTGTGAAAATTTCAGAATATTTTTCGTTTAAATAGTTTATGGTTTTTTCCAACGATTTCCAGCCCTTCAAACCATACGCTTCATAAAATGCAATATTTGGTTTGTAGGCAACTGCATATTGGTGGGTTGCATCAATAATTGCTCTGTTGAAAGAAAATATTGGATCTTCTTCTTTTAATAGAAATTCAGGGATTTTTTCAAGGTTAACATCAAGACCAATGCAAAGAAAGGATTTCTTTTTTCTTATTTCTGAAATTAAATTTTCTGTAGTCATAATCAAATTTTTCAGAAGATAGAATTTTTAAAAATTTTCACCGGTTTCCATTAGTTTTTCAGTATTGCTCACCAATTTAAGCTCATCAATTATTTCTTGAACGTCGCCGTTCATAATATTTCCAAGATTGTACAGTGTTAGATTAATGCGGTGATCCGTAACACGGCCCTGTGAATAATTATAGGTTCTAATCTTTGCGCTTCGATCTCCGCTGGTTACCATCGAACCACGTTTTATGGCATCTTCGGCCTGCTTTTTGGCCAATTCCATATCATAAAGTCTTGAACGCAATACCTTAAACGCCTTCTCCTTGTTCTTGTGCTGCGATTTTTGATCTTGACACTGCGCCACCAATCCAGTTGGAACGTGCGTTAACCGAACAGCTGAATAAGTAGTATTTACTGACTGACCGCCCGGTCCGGAAGAACAAAAGAAATCAACACGGACATCCTTCGGGTTAATTTCAACATCAAATTCCTCCGCTTCCGGAAATACCATCACGGTTGCGGCACTGGTGTGCACTCTCCCTTGTGTTTCGGTTTGCGGCACGCGCTGCACACGGTGAACGCCTGCTTCAAACTTAAGGGTTCCGTAAACATCTTCACCTTCAATTTCAAATTGCACCTCCTTAAACCCGCCACTGGTACCTTCGTTAAAATCTATAACGTTTGTTTTCCAGCCTTTTCCTTCGCAATATTTGGTGTACATTCTGAAAAGGTCTCCTGCAAAAATACTCGCTTCATCACCACCCGTTCCTGCTCTTATCTCCATCACCGCATTTTTAGCATCTTCAGGATCTTTCGGCACCAAAAGAAACTTAATTTCCTCTTCCAACTCTGGCAAACGAGTCTTCGCTTCTTCCTGTTGCAACTTCGCCATTTCCACCATTTCCGCATCACTTCCGTCCGAAATCAGTTCCGCAGCTTCCGTAATATTATCCGTAAGCTCTAAGAATTCCGCACGTTTATCCATCAAAACCCGCAAATCCTTATACTCTTTGTTCAACTGAATATAGCGCTTTTGGTCGCTCATAATATCCGGTTGAATTATAAGGTCGCTCACCTCGTCAAAACGTTGTTTTATTATTTGAAGCCTTTCTAACATATTGATTTTATAATGGGTGCAAATTTACAATTTTTTGGCCGAATGAAAACCATTGTTAAGCGTTTCAAATTTCAGTAAGACATTCAAAAAGGAGTGATGTATATCGAACTAAAGTTTTAGGAATCTGAAGCTTTCAAACTTTTGGTGTTTTTTAAATCCAAAAACGAAAAATGTACCAGGACATAAAGGCCCAGTACTAGGCAGATCCTAGCCAAGTACACAAAAGCAATGCTGTAAGCTAAATCGTAATATGCGATTCCTCTAAATATCTCGGTAAAAATTATCAAAAAAACGAGCAATGTGAATGCCATGGACTGGGCAGTATTAAAATAATGATTGTAGAAAAGCGCCAAAAATCCCAGTAAAACTCCACAAAAGGCGCTCAAAATCATAAAGATATATTGGGTATAATTTAAGGTCATTCCTTTCATAAGCTCAATTAATTGAAAGAACAAATAACCATTTATAAACACCATTAAAATAAATAACAGAGTAAAAGTTTTCGTAATTTTTTTTATTGTGAATTTGGGAACCACATACCAGAGAAGCATCAAAAAAGCAATAAAATTCAATATCATTGATATGCTGGCCATGGTGCCGTTTTCATACCAAACCGTTGTAAAACTGGAAGCGCCATAAAAGAAAAGGAAACCCACCAACCATTTTTGAATATTCTTCCTATGGGCAAACAACAAATAAAGCAAGGTGGAGTAACAGATTACGCCGCGCAATAAACGAAATAAAAAATAATTCCCATATAGGTGAATGATAATGCTTAAAAGAATAAAGAAAACAGATAGAATTCCTAAATCTGTCTTATAATTTTTAAAAAAAACTTTTCCTTGCATATGTTGTTGAAAACAGGAAGACAAACCGTAATTGGCTCAAAATCATTCGCGAAGATAGCTGAAAATATCAATATATAAATTTACCCATTGTTGTTTTTATTGTTAGCTTTTTAGTTGGGGCAGCTTCTACCCTTCCCACAATTTGGGCATCCACATTAAATGATTTTGAAATCTTAATAATGGATTCCGCAATTTCTTCAGCTACATAAAGCTCCATTCTATGGCCCATGTTGAACACTTGGTACATTTCTTTCCATTCTGTACCGCTTTCGGATTGTATGAGCTTGAAAAGTGGCGGAATTTCAAACATATCGTCTTTTATGATATGAAGGTTTTCAACAAAATGGAGGATTTTGGTCTGCGCCCCACCACTGCAGTGCACCATTCCGTGAATTTGTTTCGCAGTAAATTGTGACAAAATCTCTTTAATAATGGGAGCATATGTCCGCGTAGGAGAAAGCACAAGTTTTCCTGCATTCAATGGACTTCCCTGCACAGCATCCAGCAATTTTTTTGAACCAGCATATACAAGAGCTTCGGGAACTAAAGGATCAAAACTTTCGGGATACTTTTTTGCCAACTGTTTTTCAAAAACATCGTGCCTCGCGGAAGTTAGTCCGTTACTACCCATGCCTCCGTTGTATTCCTTTTCATAAGTGGCTTGACCAAAGGAAGCCAGACCAACAATAACGTCGCCCGGTTTAATATTGAAATTATTTATAACCTCACTGCGCTTCATTCGCGCAGTTACAGTGGAATCTACAATTATGGTTCGCACCAAATCGCCAACATCTGCGGTTTCACCACCCGTGGAATGGATGGTAACTCCGTATTGTTTCATTTCAGAAATCAATTCCTCCGTACCATTTATTATTGCTGAAATAACTTCGCCAGGAATGAGGTTTTTGTTCCTTCCTATGGTTGATGAAAGCATAATATTTTCCACGGCACCCACGCAAAGCAAATCGTCAATATTCATTATCAGAGCATCTTGGGCTATACCTTTCCAGACAGAGAGATCATCGGTTTCTTTCCAATACGTATAAGCGAGGGAAGACTTTGTCCCTGCCCCATCGGCATGCATGATCAAACAATAATTTTCATCGCCCGTCAGGTAATCGGGAACTATTTTGCAGAATGCTTTTGGGAAAAGGCCTTTATCCACATTTTTAATGGCGTTGTGCACATCTTCCTTGTCTGCTGAAACGCCTCTTTGCGCATAACGCTTTGAAATTTCTTTGCTCATGGGGTCATTGTTAAAGCGCAAAAGTACGGATTAAAAAAAAGCCCACAAAGGTGGGCTTTCAGGGTTTTTGATAATTTAGTTGATTATTCCCAATCGGGCATGAAGGCATCGGTATAAAGCGAGGTGCGGGTATTCTCTACTCCTATTTCCAAAGTATATACATCCCTTCGGGAAATACCATCGTTAGAGGTGTTTGTATAGATTACGAAAGCTTCGTTAGGTGCAAAGATAGGTTCCAAATCATTGGTCCCATTTGGTTTTTCAGCAGAAATATCAATAGGAGGATCCCCGTTGACAATATTATACGTGAATATCCTGGAATCCAATCTTCTGTAATCATCACTGTGGAATTCGGAAATATCATAGGAATAAACAATGGTTTGATTATTCACAGTTAAATCCAAACCACCTGCTGCACCAGCCAGACCAGATATTAAGGTGTTCAAGAAAGCACCATCTTTAGTAATGGCTATAAATGAAACGTTATATCCGTTCAGATCATTGGTTTTAAGCACTATCAAATTGCTATTTTCACTAACCGCCATTTCAGATATTAATGAACCATCTGTGGTTTGGTAGATAAGATGGAGATTTTGTCCGTCCGATCTAATTTGATATAGCTTGTCCATATTTGGAAAATAAATACCATCGCTGTTTTCTGGCCAATCGATATTAATTTCGTTCAAATTGAATCCATTGGGCCGCAAATTGGAGGTAACTTTCACTTTGTCGGTACCATCGCGTTTCATTGTATAGATATCGGCTTGGGCCCCTGTTGTTTGTAAATAGGCTATTCTATTTGTAGCCACATTTCTTCGTGGGCGGTAGCTGTTTGTGTTTTCAGAAGTTAGCTGAAATTCATTTCCTTCTTCATCTGCGGAATAAATAACGTTATTGCCATTAATGTTTCGTACAAATAAAAACCTATTGTCCACTGGCGGATTGGTAACCTTAAAAGTACCCACGGGACTTAAAACTTCAGGATTAATATTATCAGTAGCGGAAACTTGCCAAAAATACTGTGCTCCCAGCATTAATTCTGAATACACATAGGTAGAATCTGTTATGTCCTCAAATTTAAGTACTTCTTCATTTTTATCATTTCGAAGCTCTATTGAAAATGTTATTGGGTCTTTTTCGGGATCGGTAGATGACCATTCAAAAATGGCCTCGGTACTTTGCAAGACTTCATTTTCGGCTGGTTTTTTTAATACAGGGGTTGATGGTGGTCTGTTGTTGGCGGTTGATACTTCCATTTCGAAGATTACGTTTACGGAAGCATTAGTAATTACCGTTGCAGGCTCTATGCCAGCGAGATAGCCTTCTAATCGAGCAGTTACAGAATATTCACCAGCTCTTACGTTTTCTATTATAAAATTTCCATCGACATTTGAAAAAACAGTACTGGTAACTGGGCTGGTTGAAATCCTTACATTTGCAAGTGGCTCATTGGTACCTTCTGCAACCACTTTACCTGTAATGGACCCAAAGTCATTTTCATTAATTCTATCCTCATTACACGAGACCAAAAGAATCAGGAATATGCCTACAAACTTTATATATGTTAAACTTCCTCTCATCATCGTTAGTTTATTGGTTATTTTTAGGTTTCGATTTTGCAGATCCAAAGTGATAATTTAGACCAAGACTCCAAGTATAATAGTAATCATCTCTTCTTCCGTGCGGTAGATTGTCTATTTTATCTGAAAAGGTTACATTCCATTCACCATTT
>DAIMFZ010000131.1:0-6950 GCA_036724225.1 Aequorivita sp. | reverse complement strand
TCAAATATACAGTGGAAAAAATGTTAAGAAATTACTATAAACAAGTATTAGATGAACTGTAAAAAATAGTCGGCAAACAACCCGAATTGAATAAAAAAGCGAGTTATTTTGTAGGAAAAAGATATACGTGTTACTACGTATATACTATGTGAATAGGGGTTTATAATACATATGAGGTAAGAAAAGAAACAGGGCCTTCTGCACTTCTATCAATTTAAATAAAAAAACTTTTCAATTTATCAGTTTCAATTATCAAAGATTAGCACATGTTTAGCTTTCTTTTAAATGGCTATTTTTTAGTAGAAAATAAATGAGTCTTAGATATTCCTTAAAGCAATATTTATTTTAGACACTCCTCCGTCGAAATACTTTGATAACAAACTTTATCTTTGCCTCCATACTATAAAAAACAGATGTCTCTAATAAAAGAAATTAAACGCCGAAGAACTTTCGGGATCATTAGTCACCCAGATGCCGGGAAAACCACTTTGACGGAAAAGCTTTTGCTTTTTGGAGGAGCAATCCAAGAAGCCGGTGCGGTGAAAAGCAATAAAATTAAAAAAGGCGCCACCAGCGATTTTATGGAAATAGAACGCCAACGTGGAATATCAGTTGCCACTTCCGTTTTGGCTTTTGAATATGAAGGAATTAAAATAAACATTCTAGACACACCGGGCCACAAGGATTTTGCAGAAGATACATTTAGAACCCTAACTGCAGTTGATAGTGTAATTGTTGTGATTGACGTTGCAAAAGGAGTTGAGGAGCAAACCGAAAAACTAGTAGAGGTTTGCCGCATGCGGAACATACCTATGATTGTTTTCATCAACAAAATGGACCGGGAAGGAAAGGACGCTTTTGAACTGCTTGATGAAATTGAGCAAAAGCTGAATCTTCGTGTAACTCCACTTAGTTTCCCAATCGGGATGGGCTACGATTTTAAAGGAATCTATAATGTTTGGGAAAAGAACATTAATCTTTTTAGCGGTGACAGTAGAAAAAATATTGAAGAGACCATTGAAATTGAGGATTTAAACAGCCCTGAGCTTGAAAAACTAATCGGTGCGAAAGCTTCAAAAACACTTCGCGAAGAACTGGAATTGGTTCATGAAGTATACCCAGATTTTAATCGTGAGGAATATTTGGAAGGAAAGCTTCAACCAGTTTTTTTCGGATCCGCTTTGAACAATTTTGGGGTGCGCGAGTTGTTGGATTGTTTTGTTGAAATAGCCCCTACCCCACGCCCAAAGGAAAGCAGCACACGTTTAGTGAGGCCAGACGAAAAGGAATTCTCAGGTTTCGTTTTTAAAATTCACGCCAATATGGACCCTAAGCACCGCGACCGTTTGGCTTTTGTGAAAATTGTTTCGGGAACGTTTGAAAGAAACGCTCCGTATTTACATGTTCGTCACGGAAAGAAATTAAAATTCAGTAGTCCAAACGCTTTCTTTGCCGAAAAGAAGCAGATTGTAGATATATCGTATCCTGGAGATATAGTAGGCCTTCACGATACTGGAAACTTTAAAATTGGCGATACGTTGACTGAAGGCGAAGAAATGCAGTATAAAGGCATTCCGAGCTTTTCGCCGGAACACTTTAAATACATCAACAACGCCGACCCAATGAAGAGCAAACAGCTTGAAAAGGGAATCGACCAATTGATGGATGAAGGTGTGGCGCAGCTTTTCACTTTGGAATTGAATAACAGAAAAGTAATAGGCACCGTTGGCGCACTTCAGTTCGAAGTAATCCAATACCGTTTGGAACACGAATATGGTGCAATATGTAGCTACGAAAACCTGAATGTGCATAAAGCCTGCTGGGTGGAAGCGAAAGATCCAAAGAGTGAAGAATTTGCCGATTTCAAAAGAGTGAAGGCAAAGTTTTTGGCGAAGGACAAACGCGGCCAATTGGTATTCTTTGCCGATTCAGCATTTACACTTCAAATGACACAATCAAAATATCCTAATGTGAAGCTGCATTTTGTGAGTGAGTTTGAAAAGGGTAAAGAAATACATTAGGAATTAGGCATTAGGCATTAGGCATTAGGCAAAAATTATTTAATACTCATTACTAACTACTCAATACTAAAAAAAAATCCAGCTTTTCAGCTGGATTTTTTTATGCTTCGCCGGTCGGGCCAAAGTTTAGAGGAATGGGCGGTTGCTCATAATCCTTTATTTCGCCGTGGGCATTTTCAAATCGTTTAACGTTTTCTCCTAAAGCTTTCAAAAACCTTTTTGCATGTTGTGGTGTCAAGATAATTCTGGACTTCACTTTGCTTTTGGGAATACCGGGCATAATAGTTACAAAATCCACCACAAATTCGGAAACAGAATGGTTAATGATGGCCAGGTTACTGTATATACCCTGTGCCACGGTTTCGTCAAGTTCTATATTTATTTGGCCCTGTTGGGGCTGTTGTTTTTTTTGATCTGCCATTTTTAGATGTTAGATGTTAGATGTTAGATGTTAGACCTGCTTGTTGACAGATTTCCTTTTAAAATTTAATATCTAAAATAGAAAAGGTGCGTTTTAGGAAACGCACCTTTTTCATTCAATATTAGTTATAGTTCACTTCTTGCTTCGCGCGGTTCATTGCTTCGAGTTCCTGTTTGGAGCCCACGATTATCGTGTCATACCTACGCATACCGGTTCCGGCTGGTATTTTATGTCCTACAATTACGTTCTCTTTCAGGCCTTCCAAAGTGTCCACTTTTCCAGCTACTGCGGCTTCGTTCAATACTTTGGTGGTTTCCTGGAAGGAAGCCGCAGAGATGAACGATTTGGTCTGTAACGACGCTCTAGTAATACCTTGTAGTACGGGAGTTGCCGTTGCAGAAACTGCATCGCGTGCTTCTGCCAGTGCTCTGTCATTTCTTCGCAATAAAGAGTTTTCATCGCGAAGCTCACGTGAGGTAAGTATCTGTCCTTCCTTTAAATTGTCCGAATCGCCAGCGTTGGTAACGACTTTCATTCCGAAGATTTTATCATTTTCTTCAATGAAATCATCTTTATGGGCCAGTTGATCTTCAAGGAAAGTAGTATCTCCCGGATCTTCAATTCTAACTTTACGCATCATCTGACGAACAACCACCTCAAAGTGCTTGTCGTTGATCTTCACCCCTTGCAGACGGTACACCTCCTGAACTTCGTTCACAAGATATTGCTGTACTGCAGATGGGCCTTTGATGCGAAGGATATCTTCTGGCGTTATGGAACCATCGGAAAGTGGCATCCCTGCACGAACGTAATCATTTTCCTGAACAAGAATTTGGTTACTCAATTTTACCAAATACTTTTTCAGTTCGCCCAATTTGGACTCAACGATAATTTCGCGGTTACCACGTTTAATCTTTCCAAAGGAAACCACTCCGTCAATCTCGCTAACTACTGCCGGGTTAGATGGGTTACGCGCTTCAAAAAGTTCGGTAACACGTGGAAGACCTCCCGTAATATCACCTGCTTTCGCAGATTTACGTGGAATTTTCACAAGTACTTTACCAATCTTGATTTTGTCGCCGTCGTCCACCATAATGTGAGCGCCAACTGGCAAGTTGTAAGAACGAATTATTTCGTCTTTCTTCCCTAAAATCTGAAGGGTCGGGATACGTTTCTTATCTCTTGATTCAGAAATTACTTTTTCTTGGAAACCGGTTTGCTCATCAATTTCAACTTGATAGGTGATACCTTGAACAATGTTATCATATTTAATCTTTCCAGCAAATTCTGAAATAATAACACCGTTATATGGATCCCAAGTACACACTACATCACCAGCCTGCATACTATCGCCGTCTTTCACATTCAAAGTTGAGCCGTATGGAATGTTGTTGGTACTTAGTGTAATTCCTGTTTTCTTATCAACCAGTTTAATTTCGGAAGTACGGGAAATAACAATATCCACTGTTTTTCCTTGGTTGTCTTCCCCTTTAACGGTTTTAAGATCTTCGATCTCTGCTTTACCATCAAATCTAACAATCAATTTGTTTTCCTCGGAAATGTTTCCTGCAATACCACCCACGTGGAAGGTACGAAGTGTAAGCTGGGTTCCTGGTTCACCAATGGACTGAGCTGCAACAACACCAACCGCTTCACCACGCTGCACCATTTTATTGGTGGCTAGGTTACGGCCGTAGCACTGCGAACAGATTCCTTGTTTAGCCTCGCAGGAAAGGGCGGAACGAACTTCTACTCTTTCTATAGGAGATTTTTCAATTTCATCTGCTATTTCCTCAGTAATATGATCACCTGAGGCAACCAACAATTCTTTGGTCAAAGGGTTCACTATATCGTTAAGCGCGGTACGCCCAACAATTCTTGCTCCCAATGTTTCCACAACTTCTTCGTTCTTTTTCAAGGCCGAAACCTCTATTCCGCGAAGGGTTCCGCAATCTTCAATATTGATGATAACGTCCTGTGAAACATCTACCAAACGACGTGTTAGGTAACCTGCATCCGCTGTTTTAAGAGCGGTATCGGCAAGACCTTTACGCGCACCGTGGGTAGAGATAAAGTATTCAAGAATGGAAAGTCCTTCCTTAAAGTTGGAAAGAATTGGGTTCTCGATAATTTCGCCACCACCGGAGTTTGATTTTTT
This sequence comes from Aequorivita sp., assembly GCA_036724225.1. Taxonomy (GTDB): domain Bacteria; phylum Bacteroidota; class Bacteroidia; order Flavobacteriales; family Flavobacteriaceae; genus Aequorivita. The sequence continues at coordinate 2,350 of DAIMFZ010000131.1, read as the reverse complement.
CGGTTTCGCCATCAATCCACGCATACCTGTAAGCTGACGGATTTGTTCCTTAGAACCCCTCGCACCAGAATCAAGCATCATATACACAGAGTTGAAACCTTGCTGATCTTCGCGAATACGCTTCATTGAAAGCTCGGTAAGTTCAGCATTGGTAGCAGTCCAAATATCAATTACTTGGTTGTAACGTTCATTGTTTGTAATAAGACCCATGTTGTAGCTGTTGATAATACCATCTACTTGTGTGTTGGCACTATCAATCATAGATTGCTTTTCAGCAGGGATAATAATATCTCCTAAGCTAAATGATAATCCACCTTCAAAAGAGTATTTATATCCAAGAGTTTTTATTTCATCAAGGAAGTTTGCAGTAACAGGAACTGAAGTTACTTTCAAAATTTTACCAATAATATCACGAAGTGATTTTTTGGTCAAAACTTCATTTATAAAACCAGCTTCTACAGGAACTTTCTCGTTGAAGATTACTCTTCCTAAAGTGGTAGTGATTATTTGTTTAACCAATTCCCCCTTATCGTTGAAATCTTCGGTGCGGATTCTTATCTCGGCGTTCAAATCTACCATGCCTTCGTTGTAGGCAATGATAGCTTCTTCGGCTGAATAAAAAGTTAGACCTTCTCCTTTCACAACAACATCGCCCATGGTTTTTCTTAGTTTGGTCATATAGTACAGACCCAAAACCATATCCTGTGAAGGAACCGCAACCGGCGAACCGTTTGCTGGGTTCAAAATGTTATGTGATGCAAGCATCAAAAGTTGACATTCCAAAATAGCCTCTGGCCCAAGTGGAAGGTGAACAGCCATCTGGTCACCATCAAAATCCGCGTTGAATGCGGTACATACCAATGGGTGCAACTGGATTGCTTTACCTTCAATTAATTTAGGCTGGAACGCTTGTATACCTAGTCTGTGCAAAGTAGGGGCCCGGTTAAGCATAACTGGGTGACCTTTCAATACATTTTCAAGAATATCCCAAACTACAGGCTCTTTTTTATCTATAATTTTCTTTGCAGATTTTACGGTTTTTACAATTCCTCTTTCTATTAGTTTACGGATTACGAAAGGTTTGTAAAGTTCGGCTGCCATATCTTTTGGAATACCGCATTCGAATAATTTCAATTCCGGTCCAACGACGATTACCGAACGAGCCGAATAATCCACACGTTTTCCAAGCAGGTTTTGACGGAAACGGCCTTGTTTTCCTTTCAAGGAATCTGAAAGGGATTTCAACGGACGGTTGCTGTCAGTTTTTACTGCAGAAGATTTACGGGTGTTGTCGAATAATGAATCTACCGATTCCTGAAGCATACGTTTTTCGTTCCGAAGAATAACTTCCGGAGCTTTTATCTCCATCAATCGCTTCAAACGGTTGTTACGTATAATTACACGACGGTATAAATCATTTAAATCTGAAGTTGCGAAACGACCCCCATCAAGCGGCACCAATGGACGTAATTCTGGTGGAATTACTGGGATTACTTTCATAATCATCCATTCGGCTTTGTTCTCGCGGTTTTTGTTTGCATCACGAAGTGCTTCTACAACTTGAAGACGCTTTAACGCTTCTGTTTTACGTTGTTTTGAAGTTTCGTTGTTTGCTTTATGGCGAAGGTTGTATGACAAAGTGTTCAAATCGATTCTCTGTAAAAGATCGATCAAGCACTCTGCTCCCATCTTGGCGATAAATTTGTTTGGATCGCTTTCTTCCAAATACTGGTTTTCCTGTGGAATTGAATCGAGGATTGCAAGATATTCTTCTTCGGTAAGGAAATCTAATTTCTTCACCTTTTCACCACCTTCATATTGTGCAATACCTGGCTGAATTACTACATAACGTTCGTAGTAAATAATCATATCCAATTTCTTGGAAGGTAATCCAAGAAGGTAACCAATTTTGTTCGGAAGGCTACGGAAGTACCAAATATGCGCCACTGGAACTACCAAATTGATATGCCCCACACGGTCGCGACGTACTTTCTTCTCCGTTACTTCCACACCACAACGGTCACAAACAATACCTTTGTAGCGAATTCTTTTATATTTACCACAGGCACACTCATAATCCTTTACCGGACCGAAAATGCGCTCACAGAAAAGACCGTCACGCTCTGGTTTGTGTGTACGGTAGTTTATTGTTTCGGGTTTTAGAACTTCGCCACGTGATTCCGCCAAAATGGATTCAGGGGAAGCCAAACCAATAGAAATCTTGTCGAATTTCTGTACTGTGTTTTCTTTATTTCTGTTCATCATGATTTAAAATAAACTTTGTTGTTAAATGAGGTTTTAAGTTCCTCGGAAGAAATTTATGATTTCCCGCCGAAGCGGGGATTATCAT
>DAIMFZ010000130.1:0-6976 GCA_036724225.1 Aequorivita sp. | reverse complement strand
AAAAAGGAATAAGTCCTATGTCCTACGTCCTTTTGTCTTACGTCAAATTTCAATTATATGGTCAATTATTTCATTTCTTTTATAAACGAGAAGCTGCGTCGGTATCTAAATACCACACCACTTTTTTATAATTTGAATGGATCAAACGCGCCGGATATTGTGTTGCCGTACCCGTTTTGCCTTCCAAAACCTGATATACTGCCTCCGATTTATCTTTTCCAAAAACCAAAAAGGCAATGTTCTTTGCCTGATTGATAAGCGGGGCAGTCATTGTTATTCTGTACATATCCACTTCATTCACGAACACGGCCTTGATAGTAGCTTCAGTTTCCCCTAACACCGAAGTGTTTGGAAAAAGGGAAGCTGTGTGTGCGTTATCGCCCAGACCCAAAAGTATAAAATCGAATTCAATTGGTTTGTGCTTAAAATGTGCGGCTATTGAATCTGCATATCTTTGAGCTGCCTCTTCTGGCGAACCAGAGGTATCGACCTGCAAAATATGGGATTTCGGAATTTTTAATGGTTCAAATAATGATTTTTTTGCCATTAAGGAATTACTTTGGGAATCGTTTTCGGGAACGAAGCGTTCATCCCCAAAGAAAAAATAGGTGTTATCCCAATCAATTTTATTTTTATAGGCTTTGGAGGCCAACAGCTCGTAAAGTTTTCGGGGGGAACTTCCACCAGAGAGAACGAAATTAAATTGACCCCGAGAGGCAATCGTCTCTTGGGAAATCTTGTGGATGGCATCGGCCAATGCGAATATCAATTCGTCAATTTCCTTAAATATCTGAATTCCCATATTATTTTAATTTTTGTTTTTTTCCGGAAGACTGAACCAGTGAAAACCATCTTTCGCAATGAGCGCTTCCGCATTCTCTGGGCCCCAGGAATCTGCCGGATAATTTGGAAAGTTTGAATTTTTATTGTTTTCCCAGGCCTCCAGCACGGGCATTATAAGTTCCCACGCTGCCTCCACTTGATCTGCTCGCATAAACAGGGTTTGATCGCCTGAAATAATATCCAGTAAAAGCGTTTCATAAGCCTCCGGCGAATCTACCCTTGTTTTTCCGGAATAATCGAAAACCATATCCACCGTGTTCAAACTCATTTCCAGGCCCGGTGTTTTGCTCTCCAGTTGAAACCGGATACCCATATCGGGTTGAATACTTATAACAAGTCTATTCTTTTTTGGGACATTCCCCTCTTCGCGGTGGAACATATTGTGGGGAACTTCCCGGAATTGTATAGTTATAAGGGAAGCGGTTTTAAATAGCCGCTTGCCGGTACGCAAATAAAATGGAACTCCCTGCCACCGCCAGTTGTCGACATAAAATTTTAATGCGGCATAGGTTTCGGTATTGGAGTGGGGATTTACTTCCTTCTCTTCCCTATAGCCTGGCACCTCTTTTCCTTCTACCCAACCGGGGCCGTATTGCCCTCTTGCCGCCACAGTATCTACCTTCCCGGGAACAATTTTCCGCATGGCGTGCAATACCTCTACTTTTCGATCGCGCACTACATCGGCATCAAAATTAATTGGCGGTTCCATGGCAATGGTGCACAGCAACTGCAACAAATGGTTTTGCACCATGTCCCGAAGGATGCCGGCATTGTCAAAATATTCACCCCTATCCTCTATTCCTATTTGTTCGGTAACCGAAATCTGCACGTGTTCAATATGGTTGCGGTTCCAAAGAGGTTCCATAATAGCATTTGCAAATCGGAACGCCATTATATTTTGTACTACCTCTTTTCCCAAATAATGGTCAATTCTATAAATCTGTTTTTCATTGAAGATAGTGAGCAACTTACTGTTTAAATCTTTAGCCGAGTTGAGGTCGCGCCCAAAAGGTTTCTCTAAAATTATACGTGTGGTCTCGGGGTTATTCTCCAATTTACTTGCTGATATATTTTCGGCAATGGTGCAGAAAAACTCGGGTGAAACTGCACAGTAATAAATTACGGAAGCGTCTTGTTGCCATTCCTTTTTGAGTGTATCGATGCGGGTTTCAAATTCCTTATACTCCGCTACTTCTTTTATATTCGCAATCTGATAGATGATATTTGATGCGAACTTGGACCAATCTTCTTTTTTGGCCTTTCCCCTACGCGAAAATTCGTCAACGCCAGCCAATAAAGAACTTCGGTATTTTAAATCGGTCAATTTGCTGCGTCCGGTTCCGATGATGGCAAATTTTTCAGGTAGCCGATTTTCGAGAAACAGGTTGTACAGCGCCGGGACGATTTTTCGTTTGCTGAGGTCCCCAGTTCCCCCGAAAATGATGAAAATGGTCGGATTTGATTCTTTATTTGATGTCTTTGCCATAACTTTTTAATTTAAGGGAAACCAATAGTTGCTAAAAGCTTAGGTTTAATTGTTAAGTGCTTCCCATTCCGTATGAAAAACCCCTTCTTTCCCGATGAGTTCATAAGTGTGCGAGCCGAAATAATCGCGTTGTGCCTGAATGAGGTTTGCGGGCATGTTTTCACTTCTGAAATTATCAAAATAACCCAAAGCAGCAGAAAATGCCGGAACGGCTATCCCGCCATGGGCAGCGTCTGAAACGACAGCTCGGTTTCCGGGAATACTTTTCACAAGATTGTCGTGAATGTTTTGGTCCAAAAACAAATGCTTCAATTGCGCATCCCTTTTATAGGCCGCATAAATATCTTCCAAAAATTCGGAACGGATAATACAGCCACCGCGCCAAATTTTCGCGATCACTCCCAGATTCAATTCGTATTTGTATTCTTCATTGGCGCGAAAAAGCAAGTGCATTCCCTGGGCATAGGCGGAGGCCATTGCAAAATAAAATGCCTCTTCCATAGTGGCAATATATTTTTCGGTGGCATCACTGTATATCGCAGCTTTTGGGTCGGAATAGATTTGCGAAGCCTTAGTGCGCAAGGTTTTGTATTTTGATAGGTCGCGCATGGATACGGCAATATCTATAATGGGAATTGGCAGGTTTAGATCCATTGCCGCTTGGGAAGTCCATTTTCCAGTGCCTTTGGCCTTCGCCTCATCTTTAATATCGTTGAGCAAAAGGTGTTTTGCTCCCTTATTTTTGTAGGCAAAGATATCACGGGTAATTTCCAACAGATATGATTTCAATCTGCCTTCGTTCCATTTTTTAAATACTTTGTGAATTTCGTTATCGTTAAGATCCAACCCATTTTTTAATACCGCGTACGTTTCCGAAATCAATTGCATCAAGGCGTATTCAATACCGTTGTGCACCATTTTTACAAAATGTCCGGCTGAGCGTTCGCCCATAAAGGCCACCGTGGGTTCACCCTTTACCTGTGCCGCAATTTTAGTGAGTATGGGTTTTACGGCTTCATACGCTTTTTTATCACCGCCGGGCATCATGCTCGGACCTCTTCGCGCGCCTTCCTCCCCACCCGATACACCCATTCCGATAAAAGGAAAACCCTTTTCTTCCAAATATTTATAGCGTCGGTCGGTATCGATAAAATGGGAATTCCCACCGTCGATAATAATATCTCCTTTCTCGAGGACTGCAATCAGTTCTTCTATTACGCCATCCACAATTTTGCCGGCAGGAACCAGCATCATCACTATTCTTGGCCTGTTTAGGCTTTTTACAAAATTGTTTAAATTTGAAAAACCCTCTATACTTTCACGGTTTAATTTATTTAGGGTATCTACTTTTTTAGAATCTATGTCGTAGCCGGCACAGCTATATCCGTGGTCGGCGATGTTTTGTAAAAGGTTGGAACCCATAGTGCCGAGACCGATCATTCCAAAGGCTCTCTGATTCCCATTGTGCGTATTCATGATGTTGTTATTTTTGTATTAGATTTTCAAGAATTTTTTTTGATGTTTCAAATTTCTGATGATGGATAGCGTTCATTCCCAATTTTTTCGCGGTATTGGCCAGCATTTCCCTATCGTCAAAGTAAACACATTCTGAAGGTTTTATCTGCGCAATTTGCATGGCTTCCTTAAAAATGCGCGGATTGGGCTTGCGAACACCGAGATAACAAGAGGAGAAAAAGCCGTCGAATACTTCGTGTAGATTAAACTTTTCGATTCGAAAATCATTTAGCTCCCTGCTTTCGTTGCTCAATGCAAATACGGGGAGGTCGGTACGCTTTTTCCAATTCTTCACCCAAGGAAGCATTTTTGGTAATTCCTCTGATTGGGCGTACATAAATTCCTTGAAATCCTCTTTAGTAAAATCTCGGGAACGATGAAATACAGCCGTATCGAGATAATCGTCGAGCGAGATACCGCCAATCTCAAAAACGTTGTAGATAAAATTGTGAAGCACATTCATTTCATCATAGTCAATGCCAAAATGTGCGGCAGCTTTTTGCCGTGAAATATGCCCCCAACCATTGGTGAGAAATACGCCCCCAATGTCGAAAAAAACGACTTTTATTTTAGAAACATCCAGTTCCATCCTGCCCTTACCCAATTTTTTCTTTCTGACTGTCGATGCTCTTAAGCAGTTTATCGTAGGCTTTATTGAATTTTTCTATTCCTTCATCTTCCAGCTTTTGGGTAATCTTGTTTAAATCTATCCCCATTTTCCTTAATTCTTCTAAAGTTGCATTTGCATCGTCAATTCCCTTCGTTAGCGAATCCGTCACTTTTCCGTGATCGCGAAAGGCATCGATGGTTTCCATTGGCAGGGTGTTTATAGTATCCTTTCCAATCAAGGTTTCTACATATAAAACATCACTGAAGGATGGATCTTTTGTACTTGTACTCGCCCAAAGCACTCTTTGGCGCTGTGCTCCTTTTGCCTCGAGCTTTTTAAAACGGTCACTTGAAATCATATCGAGGTAAATTTGATACGCCAATTTTGCAGAGGCGATAGCAATTTTGCCCTTTAACTTTTCTGCTCCTTTTTCATCGAGCATCGGATCCACCATTACATCAATTCGGCTGAGGAAAAAACTCGCCACTGAAGATACATTCGCTATGGAATTACCTTGTTTCAATCTGTCTTCAAGTCCACCCATAAAGGCTTCGGTTATTTCGCGATAGCGCGGCAGTCCAAAAAGTAGGGTAACGTTAATGTTGATTCCTTCGCTAAGGCATTGGCGTATGGCGGGCAAACCTTCTTTAGTGCCGGGAATTTTGATCATCACATTTTTGCGGGCCACTCTTTTCCATAAATCCCGTACCTGTTTAATGGTGCCTTCGGTATCGCGGGCCAAGTAGGGCGAAACTTCCAAGCTTACAAAACCATCTTTTCCGCTGGTCCTGTCAAAAACCGGTTTGAAAATATCAGCCGCTCTTTGAATATCCGCAATTGCCAAATCAAAAAATATGGCGGCATTATCGTTTTCTTTTTCTGCAAATTTGGCTATATCCTTATCGTAGTCAGAACTGCCAGTTATGGCTTTTTCAAAAATGGAAGGATTGGAGGTAAGCCCCCGCAGATCGTCATTATCTATAAGGTTTTGCAGTTTGCCCGAGTCCATAATCTCGCGGTCGAGCAGATCGAGCCAAATGCTCTGCCCGTGATTTTGTATTTTGTTTAAAGGGTTCATAATGTGTGTTATTAATTTGTTTTAAGCTTTCATGTAAAATGACTTAGGACAATAAGACGTAAGACGTAGGACTAAAAAAAATCGGAATTACTTTTTTCGGCATTGTCAGCCAATTTTATATTACAGTTTTGTTCTCTTTACTCTTTTCTCTTGTCTCTTGTCTCTTGTCTCAAGTCTCAATTCTGTATTCTAATTCCAGTTCCCGAATTTTTCGCAATCGCCGGAGGTGTCTTTCCGCCCCGATAAATTTCGCATTCAAAAAAACCTGAACGTACTCTTCAGCAGCTGCATATCCCGTAACGCGGCCACCGAGGCAAATCAGATTCATATCATCGTCTTCCACGCCCTGATGCGCCGAAAAATAATCGTTGATCAAAGCCGCTCTAACGCCAATAACTTTGTTGGCAGCAACGCAGGCGCCAACTCCACTGCCACAAATAGCGATACCGCGGAATACATCGCCAGCGGCAACTGCTTTGGCCAAGGGAATGACGAAGTCGGGAAAATCATCGGTTTTGTCCATCACTTTCGCACCAAAATCAACCGGTTCAAAGTGGTTTTCCTTCAAGAAGGATTTTATCGTTTCTTTGAGTTCAAACCCGCCGTGATCTGCGCAGATTCCTATTTTATTTAAAGGTTCTTTAGGCATTTTTTTTAATTTATTCGAGGTGTTATTTATACCAAAGAGACACAGAGGGTACAGTGAAAAACTTACTATTTTTTAGAAAGCAGCGACTTCGCTCTTTTTACCACATTTACTACGGAAAAACCGTATTCTTTCATTACTTCATCTCCCGGTGCTGATTCCCCAAACTTTTCGATACCAATTACGTCTCCATCATCTGTTACGTATTTGAGCCAGCCAACGGGCGATCCGGCTTCAACGGCCAATCGTTTTCGAATGCTTTTTGGAAGAACTTTTTCGCGGTAAGCGGCACTTTGTTTATCAAATAAACTCCAACATGGCATACTTATCACGCGCACCTGAATTTTACTTTTCTTCAGCTTTTCCTGGGCTTCCAAAATTAAATGCACTTCCGAACCTGTAGCAATCAAAATAATATCAGGATCGCCATCGGAGTCAGAAAGAATGTAGGCGCCCTTCGCAAGGTTTTCCGCTTTGGCGTATTTTTTCTGATCTATAATCGGGATTCCTTGACAGGTTAAAACAATGGCAACCGGCCCATCAGTATGTTTGATGGCAACACGCCAAGCTTGAGCAGTTTCATTTGCATCGGCGGGACGGATTACTGTCATATTTGGAACTGTTCGGAGACCTATTAATTGTTCTACTGGCTGGTGAGTGGTCCCATCTTCGCCAAGGCCAATACTGTCATGGGTATAAACAATGATAGGACGGATTTTCATAATAGCGGCCAAACGCAAAGGCGGACGCATATAATCAGAAAAAATCAAAAATGTTGCGCCGTAGGGAATTAGATAT
>DAIMFZ010000129.1:2143-6977 GCA_036724225.1 Aequorivita sp. | reverse complement strand
TATATTGCTTAACATCTTTTACTTAAAGTTTAATCAAATATTCTTTTGTTATAATTATTTTTTTTTTGTTGTAAGTTAGTTCTTAGTGTGGATTTGTTAATATATAAAAATATACGCGAGTGTTGGGATTGCTCATAATTATCTTAACAATAGTTTTTAAAATCTAAGGAATTCGTTTTAAAACTTTCCGCGCACGTGCTTGGTAGCCTGCACTTTTATTTGGGGCGTTTTCGGTAAGAATATTTCTTAATTCGGGGTAAATCCATTTGCCGAATTTATCTTTTCCCAAATAATACAGGGTCCCCATTGCAGGAGCTTGACAGGCAACTTTTTGGTCGGTAATGAGCCAATCAAAGCAGCATTCGGTCATTATTTTTCGATAGCCTTTACTCAAAATATCTCTAAAATAAGTGTATTTAAGCATGTAGTGTTCATAGCAGAGCATTTCGCAGATTTTAGCACAAGAGCGGAGGGCAGAATCATTTTTTATACTTGGCAATCTTTCAAAAAAGATATACATATATTTAAAGAAGAGTTCGGGTTTGTGTTTGCAAATAATTTCCAATACCCAAGAGGCATTTACCAAAAGTTCACTTTCGGGCGTAAAGCACCACTGCAGGGTTTCACGAACGTAATGTGGTTTTTTGACTATCCAATAAGCGACTTCCTGTCTTTTTTTTCGACTGCTGTCAACCTCCATCAATTTTTCTTTTAGATCTTCGGGAAGCATGGTGTTTCTATTTTAAAAGTTCAACAACCTTTTGAACACCTGTGGATGCATTTTCAGCAAGAACAGTTATTCTTTTATTTTCTGAAATAGTAGGTTTTGGGTCTACAAAATAGATATGCGCATTCATTTTGGCATATTGCACCAAACCCGCTGCCGGATAGACTTGCATAGAAGTACCCACGATTATTAGCACATCTGCTTTTTCCACAACTTCGGCGGCGGTTTCAATCATCGGGACCATTTCGCCAAACCAAACAATGTGTGGGCGTAGCTGGTGGTTGTGTTTGCAGCAATCACCCATGTTCAAATCTGTTTTCCAGTCTAAAATTAAATCTTCGTCAAAGGTGCTTCTCGCTTTCAAAAGCTCGCCGTGTAGGTGGATAACGTTGGTGCTTCCCGCGCGTTCGTGCAGATCGTCCACATTTTGGGTAATGATTGTAACATTGTGTCTTTTTTCAAGTTCTACCAAAGCTAAATGTGCGGCATTTGGCTGAACAGTTACTAATTGTCGCCTTCGTTGGTTGTAAAAATCCAACACTACTTCAGGATTGAGTGCAAAACCTTCAGGCGAGGCAACTTCCATCACGTCGTGGCCTTCCCACAGCCCATCGCTGTCCCGAAAGGTTTTAATTCCACTTTCCGCACTTACGCCAGCGCCTGTTAATACTGCAATTTTCATTAGTAAGTGTGAGATTTTAGACGTTAGATATTAGATTTTCCAGTGCGAACTGCTACAGAATACTGAACACTATTTTAGTGTCTTCGCTTAAAATTAATTATTTTCTTTGGATTCAGCATTATTAAATCACCTCCAAACCTTCCTCACTGAGCATAGGAATAACCGTTTTCAAAAGGTGCTTTCTGAACGAACGCGCCATTTTACTGTGGTTACGGAAGATGTTTACCAACTTCACAACACCAGCGCGGTAATGCGAACTTGCGATGTTTTTGGCATTCAGGATTTGCACGTGGTGGAAGAAAAAGTGAGCAAGCGCATAGACAAGGAAATTGCAATGGGTGCCCAAAAATGGGTCGATTTTAAAAGATACAGTTCCATAAAAGACTGCATCACAAATTTGAAAAATTCGGGTTACCAAATCATCGCCACTACGCCCCACGATAATTCCACCATGCTCCACGAATTTGATGTTTCAAAAAAGAGTGCATTTTTCTTCGGAAAGGAGAGTGATGGCTTGAGCGATACGGTGATGAATGCAGCCGACGGTTTTCTGAAAATCCCGATGTACGGTTTCACCGAAAGTTTGAATATTTCGGTTTCCGCGGCAATTATTTTGCAAAGTGTGGTTTCAAAATTGAAGCAGAGCAATGTGTGCTGGCAGCTTTCAGAAGAAGAGAAATTTGAGATTGAAATGAAGTGGTTGAAGAGAACTATTAAGGCTTCGGAAGAGATTATTGAACGCTTTGAAACTGAAAATTCAAAAAAACAAGCTCCAAATTCCAAATAATAATTCAAAATTCAAGGTTCAAAATTAAAAGTTAAGCACCCTGTCCAAAGCCTCTAACGTCTCGCGACTAAAATTTACAATCAAAAAATGAAACTCGTCTTCGCTACCCACAATAAAAATAAATTCACAGAAGTAAAAGCAATGCTTCCGCACCACCTTGAACTGCTTAGTTTGGACGATATTGGTTGCGATGAAGAAATTCCCGAAACCGCTGACACCATTGAAGGCAATGCAATTTTAAAGGCAAATTACGTACGCGACAATTACAATTTAGATTGTTTTGCGGACGACACAGGTCTCGAAGTAAAATCGCTTAACAACGAGCCTGGCGTTTACAGTGCGCGCTATGCGGGCGAGGCTCACAATGCTGAAGCGAACATTCAAAAGTTGCTCAAAAATCTTGCTGGCAAAGAAGACCGTTCTGCAAGGTTTAAGACGGCAATTGCGCTTTCCATGAACCATTCTAAAATTATGTTTTTGGGAATCTGTGAAGGCGAAATTATAAAAGAACCCCGTGGCGATTCAGGTTTTGGCTACGACCCGATTTTTCAGCCTGAAGGTTTTAATAAAACTTTCGCCGAAATGACGCTTATCCAAAAAAGTGAAATTGGGCACCGCGGAAAAGCGATGCGGCAATTGATTGATTATCTTTCAAAATGATTTTCGATTTTGGATTAACGATTGACAATTGACAATTTTTGATTTATCCTCCCATTATATTACTATTTTTACCATCTGCTGTGTTCAATAAACATATACAAATATCTTGATTTCCAGGACCACCATAGACAACGTTTTCGAAACTGCCCGAGTAGAGGAGGTGATTGGCGATTTTGTACAATTAAAAAAATCCGGAAGCAACTACAAAGGCCTCAGTCCGTTTACCGATGAGCGTTCGCCAAGTTTTATGGTGAGCCCCGTGAAACAAATTTGGAAAGATTTCAGTAGCGGAAAAGGTGGCAATGTGGTTGCGTTTTTGATGGAACATGAACATTTTACCTATCCAGAAGCTATAAAATTTTTGGCAAAAAAATATGGAATAGAGGTAGAGGAAACAGAACAAACCACCGAGGATATAGAACAGTCCAACGAACGCGAAAGCCTTTATTTGGTCAGCGAATTTGCCAAAGATTATTTCCACGGCACACTTTTAAAAACCGAAGAGGGCAAAGCCATCGGTCTTTCCTATTTTAAAGAACGCGGTTTTACGGATGAAACCATCAAAAAATTTGAGCTCGGTTATTCGCCCGATTCTTGGGATGCTTTCACCAGCCACGCCATAAAAAAAGGGTACAAACTTGAGTTTTTGGAAAAAACGGGTCTGTCTATTGTAAAAGAAGAGAAACAATTCGACCGTTTTAAGGGAAGGGTAATGTTCCCAATCCTCAGTATGAGCGGCCGCACGCTTGGTTTTGGCGGACGAATTTTGACTTCGGATAAAAAAGCAGCGAAATATTTAAACTCCCCCGAAAGTGATATTTACCATAAAAGCAAAGTGCTTTACGGAATTTTTCACGCCAAACAGAGCATAGCCAAAGAAGATAATTGCTATTTGGTTGAAGGTTATACCGATGTTATCCAGTTTTACCAAACGGGCATTCACAACGTAGTTTCTTCATCGGGAACAGCTTTGACCTCAGAACAAATTCGGCTAATAAACAGGCTTACCAAAAATATTACCGTCCTCTTTGATGGCGATGCGGCGGGACTTCGTGCATCACTCCGCGGCATCGATTTAATTTTGGAACAGGGAATGAATGTTAAAATCTGCACCTTTCCAGAAGGAGAGGATCCGGACAGTTTTTCACGAAAAAATTCTTTGGAAGAACTTACGCTTTATTTGGAAGAAAACGCCAAGGATTTCATCACTTTTAAAGCATCCTTGCTCGCAAATGAAGCAAAAAATGACCCCATAAAAAAGAGTGAAACCATACACGATATGGTTAATAGCATAGCAAAAATCCCTGATGTCATTAAACGCGAAGTTTATATAAAGGAGTGTTCGCGCATTATGGATATTTCGGAGCAGGTTCTTTTTAACACGCTTGCGCAAATTTTTCAGAAAGAAAGAAAAGATAATGCGAAAAAGACAATCATTCCGCAGGAAGCTTTTGAAGTAATTCCTTCTGAAAAAATCCTTGAAAAAGTAGATATCCAGTTTCAGTTGGAACAAAAAATTATTGAACTATTATTACTCTACGGAAACGTTGAGGAGGATTTTGAGGAAATAATAATAGATACCGACGAAAAAGGCGAAATTATTTCAACGCCTGAAACCCAAAAGGCACGCGTTTTTGAAAAAATATACCTCGATTTGCAGGAAGACGAAATTGAATTTTCCAATCCGGAATTCAAAGCGCTGTATTATGAAGTAGTTAATCGTTTCAACCAAAATCCAGAAGCAAAAGCGGAAACTTTTATCAATGAACTGGAACCAGAAATGGCTTCGGCCGTTACGAATGTTTTGATGGAGGAGGAACGCTATGTGCTCCACAATTGGGAACGAAAAGAAATTTTTGTGAAGGAAAAAGAACAGACCATTGCCCAAATGGTCAGTGAAACCATCCTCAACCTTCGCCGATATTTGGTTTCGCAAAAAATTAACGAACTTTCCGAAGCCCTAAAAAAAGAGGGAAAT
>DAIMFZ010000129.1:0-2043 GCA_036724225.1 Aequorivita sp. | reverse complement strand
TTTGGTTTCGCAAAAAATTAACGAACTTTCCGAAGCCCTAAAAAAAGAGGGAAATTCTGAAAGTGAAAATGGGCTGCAAGAAATTATGGATTACATCAGTCTTAAAAAAATACTTTCCAATAAGCTGAATCGCGTGCTTTAATCAGGTAAACTGAAACATCCGTGCTTGGTCAATCAATGCTGCCAAACTTGTAACGTTTAGTTTTTTCAAGAGCCTAGTTTTATAGGTGCTCACGGTTTTTTCATTTATTTCCAGAAGTGTTGCGATGTCTTTATTACGTTTGCCACTTGAAAGCAGATTCAGTACCTCAATTTCACGGGCTGAAAGTTTTTTATAGCGGCCTGCCAAGGTGTTGTCGTTAACGGATTTGCTGTTTAAAGCTGCTCCAATTTCTTCGCTTAAAAACACACCACCCAGGGCAATGCGTTTAATGGCTTGCAGAAATACTTCTTTTGTAACAGTTTTTGGAACATACGCTGAAGCGCCCGATTTTACGGAGCGAAGCGCATAAATTTCCTCTGGATGTGATGAAAAAATAGCAATTTTTGTTTTTGGATATTTTTCTCGAATCTTTCTAAGAACATGAAAACCATTAATTTCAGGGATGTCCAATTCCAAAATTAAAATATCGGGACGTTCTTTTTCTAGACATGTCAGTAACTCCGATCCGCAGGTTACCTTTCCGACTATTGTGTACTCATTTGTGCCATCGAGCAGAATCTCTACCCCTTTTATGGTTACTGGATGATTGTCTGCTATTACTACTTTTTTCATCTTAGATGTATTAATTGATTCTTGAATGAAAACCTTCAAATATTGGAAAGTCTTTAGTTTAGGAACGTAATATTAATACTACATATTGAATTTACAGTAAGTTGAACAGTACAATAATGGACCTTTTCGTTCATTGGTTAAATTATTCGATAAATAACAAACCTACTTCAGTTCCTTCGGGATTTTGCACACAGGAATTGGCGTCATTTTATGTTGGTTGGCTGTGTTGAGTCTATTATATATATCAAAAACCAATTGTTGTCTTCCCGAAAAATCGGTGTTGATTTTGCCTGTTTCTTTCATCTTCATAGCCCATTCCAGTTCGTCATAATTTGCGCCCAATTGGTCCTCGTCTGTACGGTTATCGCCAAAAAGGCCATCAGTAGGTGCGGCTTTAATGATTGAATCGGAAATATTCAAAGCACGTCCGAGTTTATAGACTTCACTTTTCATTAAATCGGCAATTGGGTTCAAATCCACACCGCCATCGCCGTATTTGGTATAAAAACCTACGCCAAAATCTTCCACTTTATTTCCGGTTCCGACCACCAAATAGTGGTGTAAACCTGCGAAGTAATAAAGCGTTGTCATTCGCAAACGGGCGCGGGTGTTGGCCAGGGATAGGTCGTGAAAGCTATCGTCAGTGGTTTGGGGAACTTCATTTTTAAATTGTTCAAAAACGGAAGTCAGGTTTACTTCGGTATTGCTGACATTTGCAAATTTTTCTTTTAAAAGTTGAATATGTTCCTGACCACGCGACACTTGGTTGGGCGCTTGATGAATCGGCATTTCCACACAAAGGGTCCGCAACCCGGTTTTTGCACACAGCGCAGAAGTTACTGCGGAATCAATCCCGCCGCTTATTCCCACCACAAAACCATCCATCTTCGCATTGGTGGCGTAGTTTTTCAACCAGTTTACAATGTGTTCAATAACTTTTTCTGTTCGCATTTTTTTTTAAAATTTAACTTTGAAAAAAACATATTGATTTTTTACTTTTCATAACTCATAACTCATAACTCATAACTCATAACCCAAAACTCATAACTAAAAAGTACCTTTGCGCCGCAAAAGTCTTTAAAGATAAAATTAATAAAAAGGAATGGCGTTAACCAACTATCACATTTTTTCGATTATGAAGTTTTATGTATTGATACTTTTGGGGTTGCTGCTTTTTTCGTGCAACAACGAAAGCAAAGTTAAGAAGGAAAATAAAAAAATTCCGATGAATGTTGAAATCATCCGTTTTGAAAAAAAGTTTGCAGATG
>DAIMFZ010000128.1:0-6988 GCA_036724225.1 Aequorivita sp. | reverse complement strand
CGACTCCCTCAAAAAAATCCCAGAAAATCTCACTTAGTTTAGTTTCTTTGTTGACCAACATCCTTTCGGATGCCAATCTACGCTGTCAATTTCAATATCTCAATGAACTTATCTTTATAAATTAAAGAATTATTTGTTGGTGGAACGGAGTTGAACCGTTGCTATTACTTCCTTTTCACCATTTTTAAGACCGTGCCTATCCTGTAAGCGGGTGCAAATATACAACGGCTTTTTTCAATACACCAAACTTAATTTGATTTTTTTTGAATGTTTTTTATTATTAGGCTTCAAGCAGCTGATAGCTATCAAATTATAAAAATAAAAAAGCTAGTGAAACTTATTTGAAGGTTAAAAAAATTTCAGAAAGGACATTAAACAACCCAAAATAAAAAGAGGTCCAGCGAATTAAAACAAATTCAAAAACAAAAAGAGCGAAATGTAAAGATACCATCTTTAAAACTTCTGTGCAACTTATATCTCCGTTTAGTTATTACCAGATCTCTTGCTCCAATGTGCTTTTAAATCGAGATAATCTATTGGGAATGCGGGCGCTTGTCGTTCAAGAATATGTTCCTGAAAGGATCTTTGGAGTATATCCTCAATCAAATAATCTTCTTTCACTTCAAAGGGTTTGTATTCCTCTTTAAGGGAAATTTCAAAAAGATTGGCAGTGGTATTATACCAAAAGGCGCGCCAGCCGGTACGCAATTCTTTTACGAGGTCATAAGCAGTGCGACCCGTTTGTCTGTGAATGAGTTTAACCAATATCTGACCTTCGGTATGGGTGAGTTTCTTCAATTTATCAGAAAATTCGCCTTCAACATAATTTTGCACACGTTTAGTATATAGTTTTTTATCGCTCTTTTTTTCAATGGTCTTAAGCCGTTCGGTCATTGTGGTCAATCTTTCGGAGGCAAGCTTAGCGTAGGGATAGACTTTTCGTGTCTTTCGGCGAAGTATTAAATAACGGCGCCTATCTTCATCGCTCATAAACTTCACTTTTTTCAGAAGATATACTTCATCGAGATTTATGATTTCACGGGCAATGGTATCACCTTCAACAATAAAATACATTATTTCAGTGGAATCTTTTTGCTTTTCCAAAGAACTCGTATCCACTTGGCCATAAGTTGCTGATCCACAGAGTAGGATTATATATATATATATTGGTATGCAGATTTTCATTCAAATACATTTAATTAAAAAGCAATATTAACCAAAAACGTTCCAAAATTAAGCAAATTGCCTTGTTGGCCTTAATAAGAAATTGCTAATTTTACCGAACATATATCTTTTCAGAACAAAAACACTTTATGACTACTTCTATATTAAATGCCAAATCGTTAAAATTTTTAGAGGAATATTTAAACAACGCAGCACCCACGGGCTATGAATGGGACGGACAAAAATTGTGGATGAAATATCTAAAACCCTACGTAGATGAATTTTTCACGGATACATACGGAACAGCAGTTGGCGTTATAAATCCCAAAGCCAAATTTAGAGTGGTCATTGAAGGACATGCCGATGAAATTTCTTGGTATGTGAACTATATATGCGATAGCGGATTGCTTTATGTAATTCGGAACGGCGGAAGCGATCACCAAATAGCGCCTTCAAAAATTGTAAATATACACACCAAGAATGGCATATTAAAAGGAGTTTTTGGATGGCCAGCAATACATACGCGCGATAAGGCAAAGGAAGAACCCCCCAAACCCGAAAACATTTTTATAGACGTTGGCGCTAAGGATAAAGAGGAAGTGGAGCGAATGGGAATACACGTAGGTTGCGTGATTACTTATCCCGACCAATTCCATATTTTGAACGAAGATAAATTTGTGTGCCGCGCACTGGACAACAGAATGGGCGGATTTATGATTGCTGAAGTTGCCAGACTGCTTCACGAAAACAAAAAAAAGCTTCCTTTTGGGCTTTATATCACCAATTCGGTGCAGGAAGAAATTGGGCTCCGCGGTGCTGAGATGATTGCGCAGCGCATTAAACCCAACATTGCGATTGTTACAGACGTAACCCACGACACCACGACCCCAATGATAGACAAAAAGAAGCAAGGTTTAGCTGAAATTGGTTGCGGGCCCGTAATTGCCTACGCCCCAGCAGTACAGCAAAAACTGCGCGATTTGATTGTGGATACGGCTGAAAAGAAAATGATTCCCTTTCAACGTGCAGCTCTTTCCCGTGCCACGGGAACGGACACCGATGCTTTTGCGTACAGCAACGGCGGGGTGGCGAGCGCCCTTATTTCATTGCCATTGCGCTATATGCACACTACCGTGGAAATGGTCCATCGCGATGATGTTGAAAACGTTATTAAACTTATTTATGAAACGCTCCTCAATATAAAGGGAGGAGAAACTTTCAGTTATTTTGATTGATGAAAAAATATTAGGTAAAATTATTCTTGTTTTAACTTTTCAAAATATTTTTTAGCTTCCTTTATAACCTTCGGCGCCAAAATAATGGTGGCCGTCATTGTGGGGATGGCCATTAGCGCAAAAAAAGTATCAATCAGATTTATCATCATGCTAAGGGAAGTTGTGGCACCCACGAGAATACTTAAAATATAGAAATAGTTATAAATTCCTTTATTTTTTTCGCCAAAAAGAAAGGACATGCACTTGCTTCCGTAATACGAATAGGAAAACAAGGAAGAAATACTGAAAATCGCAATACAAACCAACAGGCCGTATTTTCCGTAAAAAGGAATACTTTCCTCAAAAGCCGAAGCCGTTAAACTAACACCGTTTGCATCACTGCTTTGCCAAACGCCGGTCACCAAAATTGCCATGGCGGTTAACGTACAGATAATCAGTGTGTCAATGGCCGGACCAAGCATTGCTACCAGGCCTTCGCGGATGGGTTCGTTGGTTTTTGCCGCACCGTGTGCCATCGGGGCTGTACCTATTCCCGCTTCATTTGAAAAGGCACCACGACGGATTCCCAAAAGAATTATTCCGCCAATAGCACCGCCTAAAAATGCATCGCCCTTATAGAAATTTGCTGAAAAAGCGTCCGTGAAAATCATTCCCAAATACTTCGGGACTACGTCTATATGAATTACTAAAATAATCATCACCAAAAAAAAATAGAGCAACACCATTGCTGGAACCATTTTGGAAGCTGTTTTGCTGATGCGCGACAACCCGCCCAAAATAACAACCGCCGTGATTGCTGCCAAGAAAAAACCAATAATCAAATCTGTTTTAAAACCGCTATACAATCCAGCGGGTTTCAAAAGTATATCGTTTATGGCCTGTGTAAGTTGGTTTACGTTGAAAACCGGTAGTGCGCCAACCAAGCCTGCAATACTGAAAAAAACAGCCAGTGGCATCCACTTTTTTCCCAGTCCTTCGGTAATAAAATACATTGGGCCGCCTTGGATTTTCTCTTCGCTGTCTTTTCCCCTATAAAGAATTGCCAAAGTTGCCGTGAAAAATTTTGTAGACATTCCGATGGCGGCGCTTACCCACATCCAAAAAACGGCTCCCGGACCGCCAATGGCAATAGCTACTGCCACTCCAGCAATATTGCCCATTCCCACGGTTGCGGAAAGTGCAGTTGTCAATGCTTGAAAATGGGTTATTTCACCGGCATCGTTTTCATTGTCATACTTTCCTCGAAGTACGGCAACAGCGTGTCCTAAATATCGAAAAGGTAAAAATTGAATCCGTATTAGAAGATACAAACCGCCGCCAATCAGAATTATTAACAGTGGCAAACCCCAAGCTGCAGAAGCCATTTCAGCAATAAAAATGTCTAATTTTTCCACAAATTGTTTTTAAAATTTCATCTAATGTAGGATTAAAATTTTTAAAATCAACGGGGAAATTGTTACTTGCAGTGCCAAATGAAGCAACAACTAACCATTTTTCTTCTATTTATATCTTTTTGGGCATTTGCCCAAACTGAAACCAATTGGAAAAAAAGCGCACTCATCGTTACACCAGAAATCCTTTTAGGAAAAACGATGGAAGCCAATGACGGTTTTCCCGATACAAAATTGCAAAAGCAGTTTGTTTTGAACTTTGGGCGTTCCCATAAAAACAATCCACAGCAATGGGCACAACGTTTGAAAGGTCCAAAAACTGGCATTTCTTTAGGAATAACAGATTTTGGAAATTTAGATAGTTTGGGTTTGGGTATAACAGCTATGCCTTTTCTCGAATTCAGAGCATTTGGAAATGACCGATGGAGAATCTTAAACGGAATGGGCGCTTCCTATTTCACAAAAAAGTTTGACCCCGAGACTAACCCCCAAAACCAAGCGGTTACTACCGATATTACTTGGTCTTTCCGGTTGTATCTTTATTACCAATTCCTTTCCACAAAAAACATGGATTGGCATGTAGGATTGGGCTATTCGCACCATTCCAACGGGCATACTAGGTTGCTGAACCAAGGGTATAATTCGTTTTTGGTGAGTCTTTCGGCAGACATAAAAAATCCTTTGAGGGTTGTTGAAAGTGTGGATTCTGAAACACTTCCGCAGTATAAAAAAACAGTTTACAATTATTTTGCATTCCGTGGCGGACTTGGGCAAAATACGTTCGCATTGGCTTTTAACGATAAAAAAAATGTGTACACGATAGCTGGGGAATACGGCCGCGTTTACAATAATACTTTTAAAGTGGGTATAGGGTTCTACTATCGTTTTTATCAACATTATTACGACTATATTGAAGGAAATGAATCACTTGTGCAAGCTGGAAGGGAGTTTGATTATTTCCGAAGTAATCCGTGGTACTATTCCACCAATTTAGGTGTAAGTCTACACGGTGAAATATTCTTAAACCACTTGGGTATTGACTTGCAGCTGGGGCTCAACCTTCTCAAACCTGCCTACAAAATGGAATGGCGCATCAACGAAGGTTGGGACGACACCCCAAGGGATATTCCCGATTATTGGGTTCTGGGTGAATTAGATGGTAGTTATAACAAAAAACATCTTATTTCCTCAAGGTTGGGGCTCAAATATTATTTAATTGGAATGGAAAAGGCGCCGAAAAATAATTTCTACTTGGGTGCCCATCTCAACGCCAATCTGGGACAGGCCGATTTTACCGAGCTTAGTTTCGGCTACGTTCACAGCTTCAATTTTAGGGAACGAAAGCGAAAAAGTTAATTAGTTTTTGAAAGATATTCCAACACATTTTTCTCAATGCGTTGATGAATATTTAAAACATCAGCTTTTACAAATTTTTCGCCCGTAATGTTTTCGTAAAGCTCTATATATCTTTCGGAAACGGTTTCAATATACGCATCGCTCATAAAAGGGACTTTCTGTCCTTTCAATCCTTGAAATCCGTTCTGAATTAACCATTGGCGCACAAATTCCTTTGAAAGCTGTTTTTGGGGTTCGTTGTTTTTTTGGCGTGCTTCGTAACCTTCGACGTAAAAATAGCGCGAAGAATCTGGTGTGTGGATTTCATCAATAAGAACGACTTTTCCGTCCTTAGTTTTTCCGAATTCATATTTTGTATCTACCAAAATCAATCCTCTTTTGGAGGCAATTTCACTTCCCCTTTGAAAAAGTTTTCGCGTATAATCTTCCAACTGAAGATAATCTTCTTCAGAAACGATTCCTCTTTTCAAGATATTTTCCCGTGAGATATCTTCATCGTGATCGCCCATTTGGGCTTTAGTTGCGGGCGTTATTATCGGTTGCGGAAATTTGTCATTTTCCTTCATTCCTTCGGGCATTACTATGCCGCAAAGTATCCGTTTTCCCGCTTTGTATTCCCGTGCCGCATGGCCGCTCATGTAGCCACGGATTACCATTTCAACCTTAAAAGGTTCGCAGGCTTCGCCAATGGCAACGTTTGGATCGGGAGTTGCAATCAACCAATTGGGTACCAAATCTTCAGTATCGCGCATCATTTTGGTGGCAATCTGGTTCAGGATTTGACCTTTATACGGAATTCCTTTTGGCATCACCACATCAAAAGCGCTCAATCTATCAGTGGCGACCATTAGTAAAATATTGTTTTCCAAGGTGTATACTTCGCGCACCTTTCCGTGATAAACGCTTTTCTGACCAGGGAAGTTGAAGTTTGTTGAAATTATTGTATTTGGCATTTGTGATAAGGGATTAGGGATTCTTTAATTCGTGATTCCGACGATGGTTATTGAATACTGCCAACTGTTACTGAGAATTTTTTTAATCTACGTTTTCAATATTTTTATAAGCAGCGATTACTTCTTTTACCAATCGGTGGCGGATGATGTCTTTATCATCTAGATAAATCATCCCCACTCCTTTCACGTCCTTCAACACGAGCAATGCTTCCTTCAAACCGGAAATTACGCGCCGTGGAAGATCTATCTGACCGGGATCGCCAGTAATCATAAACTTCGCGTTTTTTCCCATACGGGTCAAAAACATTTTCATTTGGGCGTGGGTCGTGTTTTGCGCCTCGTCCAAAATTACAAAGGCATTGTCTAAGGTGCGCCCGCGCATAAACGCCAGCGGTGCAATTTGGATAATACCCGTTTCAATGTAGGATGCCAACTTTTCCGCAGGAATCATATCGCGAAGCGCATCGTATAATGGTTGCATATAAGGATCGAGTTTTTCCTTTAAATCGCCCGGAAGAAAGCCCAGATTCTCGCCCGCTTCCACGGCAGGGCGCGTTAGTATGATTCTTTTTACTTCTTTGTCCTTCAAAGCTTTAACGGCAAGAGCAACGCCTGTGTATGTTTTTCCAGTTCCGGCAGGTCCCACTGCGAAAACCATATCGTTCTTGCCCATAAGCGCAACCAACTTTCGTTGATTGGCGGTTTGTGCTTTTACAGGTTTTCCGTTTACGCCGTGGACAATTGTTTCGCCACTGCCCACGGGGGCTTCGTATTCTTCTTTACTTCTACTTAAAAGAACGCGTTCAATCACGTTTTCGTCAATCTTGTTATATTTCACGAATTGCTCCAAAAGCATAGAGATACGCTTGTCAAATTCCTCCAATACGTC
>DAIMFZ010000127.1:0-7008 GCA_036724225.1 Aequorivita sp. | reverse complement strand
AAATAGAAGGCAAAACCCCAAACTGGGACCAAGACCGAATCGCCGATGTGGATTTAATAATACTGAAAATGGGCATTGCCGAGTTTTTGTATTTTCCATCTATTCCTGTTAGGGCTACAATAAACGAATATTTGGAAGTTTCGAAAGAGTATTCAACCCCCAAAAGCAGCATTTTCGTAAATGGTATTTTGGATAAAATAGTGAAAGAATTTACTGAAAATGGCAAATTGAATAAAATTGGACGGGGGCTTCAATAAAAGTAAAATAATCCCTATTTTTGCCCTGCTAAAAACATAAAAATTTTAATTATCATGAAAAAATCAATTTTAATAGTAGCAATACTATCTGTTTTTGCCTTTTCTTCTTGTAAAGACAATGCAGCAGACAAAGTGAATGAAGACAACGTTGCCACTGCAGAAGCTCGCGACGCGGATTCTGGAAAGTTTCCAACAATTGTTTTTGAAGAAAACGAATTCGATTTTGGAACTATCGACCAAGGTACTCCTGTTGAACACGTTTTTAAATTCAAGAACACCGGAGAAGCTCCATTGATGATCGTGAACGCTAAAAGTAGCTGCGGTTGTACCATTCCGGAATACACTAAAGATCCTGTTGCTCCTGGAGCAGAAGGTCAATTGTTAGTAAAATTCAACGGAAGCGGCCAAAACCAAGTGAGCAAAACCGTAACCCTTACCACCAATACAAAAGCGGGAACCGAAGCCTTGACTATTAAAGCTTTCGTAACTCCTAAAGCAGGTGGTGCCGCTCCAATAAAAACCCCAACATCCAAATAATTAATTTTTGGATTACTAAAAATTACTATGGAACAAATAAAAAGTTTTTTACCTATTATATTATTGTTTGTGGTGATGTATCTTTTTTTGATACGTCCCCAAATGAAGAAAGCCAAACAGGAAAAACAATTTGCCGCCCAACTTAAAAAAGGCGACAAGGTGATAACCACTGGCGGCCTGCACGGTAAAGTACTGGAGCTTAACGATGATGGCACCTGCATTATTGAATGTGGCGCCGGAAAAATAAAGTTTGAAAGAGCGGCCATTTCAATGGAACGCACCGCAAAATTGAATGCTCCCGTAATAGAAAAGAAATAAGTTAACTGTTCCTTTTTTAAATA
Source organism: Aequorivita sp. (assembly GCA_036724225.1). Taxonomy (GTDB): domain Bacteria; phylum Bacteroidota; class Bacteroidia; order Flavobacteriales; family Flavobacteriaceae; genus Aequorivita. The sequence goes on along the minus strand of DAIMFZ010000127.1, from coordinate 5,873 downwards.
AGAACTCCCTCGCTATGTTTAAGTAGTTGAGGGAGTTTTTTTTGCTATTCTGATTTATCTTCCTTTTTAAATCTAGATAGATCCTGCGTCGTCAATTGTGCTATGTTCACAATTACCTCCACAGCCTTTTGCATACTTTTAACAGGAACATATTCATATCTTCCGTGAAAATTGTGGCCGCCAGCAAAAATGTTTGGGCATGGAAGCCCCATAAAACTTAACTGTGAACCATCGGTCCCACCGCGGATTGGTTTAATGATGGGCTCAATGCCTGCCTGCTCCATTGCTTGTTTTGCAATTTCCACAATATGCATCACGGGTTCAATCTTTTCACGCATGTTATAATATTGGTCTTTTATTTCAACGCTCACCACTTCCATTTCAAACTGGTCGTTCAGGTCGTCCGCAAGTCTTTGGACCATTTCTTTTCTAGCCTCAAAATGTTTTTTGTTGTGGTCGCGGATTATGTACTGAATTTTGGTTTCATCCACAGTGCCGTGTATGTTGTGAAGGTGAAAAAAACCTTCACGGCCTTCGGTGTGTTCGGGGGTTTCAAGCCGTGGTAAGGAATTGATGTAGTCTGTTGCAATGTACAAACTGTTTACCATCTTCCCCTTCGCATATCCTGGATGTACAATTTTTCCTTTCACAGTTACAACCGCTCCGGCAGCGTTGAAATTCTCGTATTCCAGTTCGCCCACTTGGCTGCCGTCCATAGTATAGGCCCATTCTGCGCCAAATTTCTTTACGTCAAACTTATGGGCACCACGTCCAATTTCCTCATCAGGTGTGAAACCTACGCGAATTTTTCCGTGTTTAATTTCTGGATGGTTTATTAGGTATTCCATGGCGGAAACAATTTCAGTAATACCCGCTTTATCATCTGCGCCCAAAAGGGTGGTTCCGTCGGTCGTTATCAATGTTTGTCCTTTGTAAAGCAGCAAATCATCAAAATAATCTGGAGAAAGAATGATGTTCTGTTCTTTGTTTAGAACAATATCTTTTCCGTTGTAGTTTTCAATAATTTGCGGCTTCACGTTCGCACCCGTAAAATCTGGGGAGGTATCAAAATGTGAAACAAAACCGATAACGGGAACGGAATGCGAAACGTTGGAAGGCAGAGTGGCCATTATGTAACCGTTTTCATCAATGGTAACGTCTTCCATTCCTATCTGTTTCAGCTCCTCGGCCAGTTTGTTGGCAAGGTCCCATTGTTTTTTGGTGCTTGGGGTGGTATTGCTGTTTGGATCGCTTTCGGTATCTATGGTAACGTAGCTTTTGAAGCGTTCAATAATGTGTTGTTTTTCAATCATAACTTTTCTTTTACACTGCAAAATAAAGCATATTCAAAATAACAAATACATAGTTTAGTGTATTTTTGTACCACATTTTTCAACCATGTACAAAACCGTTATCCGTCCCCTCTTTTTCAGTTTCGACCCCGAAAAAATCCATCGTTTTACATTTTCACTGATTAATTTTTTTCATAAAATTGGCTTTGGAAGTATTTTCCGATTTATATATAAATTAAATGACCCAAAATTGGAACGGGAACTTTTTGGGTTGAAATTTCCAAATCCCGTGGGACTTGCGGCGGGTTTTGATAAAGATGCAAAACTGTACAAAGAGCTTTCAAATTTCGGTTTTGGCTTTATTGAAATAGGAACTGTCACCCCAAAAGCGCAACCCGGAAATGATAAACCGCGTTTGTTCCGTTTAAAGGAGGATTCAGCCATCATAAACCGATTGGGTTTTAATAATGGCGGGGTGGAAGAGGCTGTTGAAAGGTTGAAAGCGAACGGAAAGGCCGTTTCGGCTCTGCTCAACGACCGAGTTCTAATAGGCGGCAACATTGGTAAAAATAAAATCACGTCAAATGAAGAAGCTGTAAACGATTACATTATTTGTTTTGAAGCATTGTTTGATTATGTAGATTATTTTGTGGTTAATGTAAGTTCGCCAAACACGCCGAATCTGCGTGCTTTGCAGGAGAAAAAACCATTGTCCGATTTGTTGCAAACACTTCAAGACAGAAATAATTCAAAAGAAAAACGCAAACCAATTCTTCTGAAAATCGCCCCAGATTTGACCGATGAACAACTTTTAGATATTATTGAAATAGTTGGAACAACAAAAATTGATGGCGTTATTGCAACGAATACCACAATTTCCCGCGAAGGAATTTCTTCAGAAACCAAAAAGGAAATGGGCGGCTTAAGTGGAAAACCGTTAAATAAAAGAGCGACGGAAGTAATCCGTTTTCTTTCGGAAAAAAGCAACAAAGCATTTCCAATTATTGGCGTTGGTGGAATCCATTCTGCAGAAGATGCACTGGAAAAACTGGATGCCGGCGCAAGCTTGGTGCAACTTTACACAGGTTTTATTTATGAAGGCCCAAGCTTGATAAAACAAATAAACAAAGCGATATTAAAGAGACATAGGACGGTAAGACTTAAGACATAGGACAAATTTTTATAAGTATAAAATAAAATTAAATAAATATCCCGAATTCAATATAACGCGAGTCTTAAATCTTACATCTTATAGCGCAGCGGTCTAATGTCTTTTTTTATGATTGAAACCCTAATTTCATTTTCAATAGCATCACTTGCCCTCGCTATTTCCCCGGGACCGGATAATATTTATGTGCTTACCCAATCCTTGGTCAACGGCACCAAAAGCGGCATTGCAACAACTGCCGGACTTATAAGTGGTTGCATTGTCCACACCACTCTTTTAGCATTTGGAGTTTCGGCAATCATTACCGCTTCGGAAGAAATTTTTTACGCAATAAAAGTGCTAGGAGCTTGCTATTTACTTTACTTAGCTTATAAAGTCTATAATAGTGATGAGCACATTTCGCTGGTTGAAAATGCTCCAAAAAAATCATATTTACAACTTTTTAAAACAGGGGTAATTATGAATTTGGTTAATCCAAAAGTGATGATTTTCTTTTTGGCATTTTTCCCAGGTTTTCTGTGGGACAAAGAAGGAAATACCATTTTGCAATTTTACGTTTTGGGAATTACTTTTATGTTGATTTCATTTATAACATTCAGCTTTATCGCTATTGCGGCTGGACGTATTTCTACTTTACTTTTGGAATGGAAAGGCATAGGTGTGGTTTTGAAATGGTTGCAGATTTTGGTTTTTGTTGGGATTGCTATCTTCATATTATTGCCTTGAATTCTTATTTTTTAAAGAGCAGGGATTCCCCCCTTCACAGGAATTCATATCTTTGAAGTAATGCAGCAAGTAAAAATTATAGAATGTCCGCGCGATGCCATGCAAGGCATCAAAGAATGGATTCCCACAGCGGAAAAAGTGAAATACGTACAATCACTATTACGCTGTGGCTTTGATACCATCGATTTTGGAAGTTTTGTTTCGCCAAAGGCAATCCCTCAAATGCAGGATACGGCCGAGGTGCTTTCAAAACTTGACCTTTCTACAACCAAAAGTAAACTGCTTGCAATTATCGCCAACCTTCGCGGGGCGGAAGATGCAGTGAAGCATCTTGAAATTGATTATTTGGGTTACCCCTTTTCCATTTCAGAAAACTTCCAAATGCGGAACACGCACAAAACCGTTGCTGAGTCATTGGTTATACTTCAAGAAATATTGAATCTTGCCCTTAAAAATAACAAAGAAGTGGTTGCCTATCTTTCCATGGGTTTCGGAAATCCGTATGGCGACCCCTGGAATGTAGCGATAGTGGGTGAATGGACAGAGCGACTTTCAGCTATGGGTGTGAAGATTCTTTCCCTTAGTGATACCGTTGGTTCATCTACTCCTGCTATTATTTCATATTTATTTAGTAATTTAATCCCCAAATATCCCCACATAGAATTTGGTGCGCATTTGCACACCACTCCAAACGCTTGGCACGAAAAAGTTGATGCAGCCTACAAAGCGGGCTGCCGAAGGTTTGACGGCGCAATACAAGGTTTTGGAGGCTGCCCAATGGCAAAAGATGAACTAACGGGGAATATGCCTACCGAGAAAATGCTCAGTTATTTTACAGCTGAAAAAATTTCGTGCAACATTAACCCGATGTCTTTTGAAAGCGCGTACAATGAAGCAACGAAGATTTTCACTAAATATCATTAAAATGAGGAAAGCATTACTATTTTCAATTCTGGCGGGTTTTTTTACCATAAGTTGTTCGGTTTTAGATTTGCCAAAGGAGGATTCCATAGAGGGGGCTGGGGCCATTACCTTAAAATTCGTCCAAATGAATGACGTCTATGAGATTGCCCCTTTAAACGGTGGGGAATACGGTGGCCTAGCGCGTGTGGCCCACATTCGTGATTCCATTAAAGAAATATTTCCGAATACTTTCTTGTTTTTGGCGGGTGATTTTTTAAATCCTTCCCTGTTGGGCACTTTAAAGGTAGATGGTGAACCTTTGAACGGAAAACAAATGATTGATGTGCTAAACGCAATGGATGTTGATTTAGTTACTTTCGGGAATCACGAGTTTGACCTTAGTGAAGAGGATCTACAAAAACGGCTGAATGAATCCACTTTTAAATGGACATCTGCCAATGTGCGCCATGCAACCGAAAAGAAACTTGTTCCCTTCACAACAAAATGGGAATATACCAATGTTCCAATCTCTGACTTTTCTACTTTTGATGCTGTGGACGCAGACGGCAACAAAATCAGGTTTGGTGTTTTTGGCGTAACATTAGCTTCCAACCCAAAAGAATACGTTTCCTATGGCGATATATATGACAATGCAGTACGGGCCTATGATTTGGCAATTCAAAAATCAGATTTTGTTGTCGGTCTAACGCATGTTTCATTAGAAGAAGATAAAAAAATAGCTAGACGCTTCAAGAGTTCACTTCCTTTAATTATGGGTGGTCATGAACATTATAATATGTTGGAGAAAGAGGGCAGGACCATTATAGCCAAAGCAGACGCCAATGCAAAAAGTATATATGTGCATACCCTTAGATATAATTTGCGCACAAAATACCTTCATGTTAGTTCTGAATTGGTGATGGTTACAGATAAAATTGCCTCTTCAGCCAAAGTGGAGCGAGTGGTCAACAAATGGACAGATCTTTTGAGCAAAAAGCTGAAGGAAGTAATTGAAAATCCGGGTGAAGTTATTTATAACGCCACTTCCCCATTAGACGGCACAGACACCTCCAACCGAAGTAAACAGACCAACTTGGGCGAGCTAATAGCCCGTTCCATGGCGTATGTTTACAAAAATAATGTGGATGGGGCAATGGTAAACGGCGGTTCCATAAGAATAGACGACAGATTGGTGGGAGACATAACCAGTACCGATATTTTCAGGGTGCTTCCTTTTGGCGGAAGTGTTTTGAAGGTTGATTTAAAAGGAAGTCTTTTAAAGGAAATATTGGATTATGGCAAATTGCAAACTGGCGAAGGCGCATACTTACAGCGTTATAACTTTTCTCAAAATGGAAACGGGGAGTGGGAAATTGACGGAAAAACAATAAACGACCGAAAAACATACAGTATAGCAATCAGCGACTTTTTGCTAAAAGGTTTGGACATTCCTTTTTTAACCCCCGAAAACAAAGACATTGTAAAAATCTATACCCCAAAGGAAACCGAAACTGCCGGAGATATTCGCAAAACAATTATTTTCTATTTGAATTCGTTAAAAAAGTAGTGTTTAAGAAAGGTATAAATTTTTTTTTGGTTTTGGCGCTGGTTGCGTTAGTATTAATCCAATTTATACGTCCCGAAAAAAATAATGGTGGTTATGAAAGTGTCGCATTTTTTGAAGCTGAAACGAAGCCATCCATAAAAGTAGCATCTATTTTAAAAGAAAGATGTTATGATTGTCACAGCAACCAGACTGTATATCCGTGGTATTCGGAAACTGC
>DAIMFZ010000126.1:0-7017 GCA_036724225.1 Aequorivita sp. | reverse complement strand
AATTCAGTGGCATCTTTGGGTTTCATTTTTCCGGCCAGCACTAAGCTTAATTGTTTTCTGCGAAGCGCAGCATCAAAACGTTTTTTCTCAAGTTCTGTTTCTGGAATAAGTTCGGGAACGCGAACGGGTTTACCCAATTCATCAACAGCAACAAAGGTATAAATAGCTTCATTGGAAAGACTTCTTTCGCCGCTTTTGCGGTCTTCAATAAAAACGTCCATAAACACTTCCATAGAACTGTTGAAGGAACGTGTCACTTTTGCTTCAACCGTTACCACACTTCCCAACGGAATCATTTTGTTGAAAGCCACATGGTTCACGGAAGCTGTAACCACGATCATTCTGCTATGGCGTCGTGCGGCAATACTGGCTGCTCGGTCCATTCTTGCCAGTAGTTCGCCACCAAACATGTTCCCTATAGGGTTTGTGTCGCTGGGTAGCACCATGTCCGTATAAATGGTTTGTGATTCACTCGGGGTTTTTGGTCGCATCTCGAAAAATTTTTGCAAAGATACCCAAGAAGGAAGAAAGAGTAGAGAAAAAAGAACAGAGAAAAAGCCCCAATCTGTCTCGGCGGTGATTAATGAAAAAATTCGTTCAAGATTTGCATGCGATATATCGCCAGCCTTCTGAACACTGCGTACTGAAAACTGATTACTGATTCACTGAATCTCCTGCACCAATAGCCAAGCATCGGCATTTTCGGTCCTTTGTATATCGCGAAGTTTTTTTAAGGCTTCCATTCTGTCTTCAAAACTAGCGTACAAAACTTGATGAAGACCATAACGGGAAACATCCATTTTTAAAGGTGAAAAACCTTTTTCCCTAAGTTGCTCCACTTTTTTATCTGCATTCGCTTCCATGCGATAAGCGCCAGCAACAATGTGATACATTCCTGTGTGCTTTGGAAGTTGTAAACTTAGCACCGGAAGTGGATTCTCAATTACAAAAGTCGCTTCCTGAATTTGGTTTTCAACTAATGAATTGGCTTTTTGTCTTTCGGCGTAATTGAATTTTTGAACTTGACTTTCATAAAGTTTCAAACTTCCAAAACCTATTGCAGAAAGTGCGATTACAGCAATTGCGGCGTATTTAAGGTATGGTCTTGCTGCCCTTTTTTCGGGTGTGAAAAGTATTGGGGCTTTTTCCTCTAAAGCTTGAACGGTTTCTTTGTAAACCTCGCGGCTTATTTTCGGCAAAACAAATGAAGAAAGCCCAAAGGCTGAAGTACTGAAATTTTGTTGGTGGAGTGGTTCAAACTGAAGCGATTTTTCTTCGTTTAGTGAAAATTCGCCTATGTTTTTAAAGGAAACTGCTTTCCCTTCTAAAAGATCTTTTGAAATTTGAGCAGTGAAATTCCGTATTTTTTGGAGAGCATTTTCATAACTACATTTTTCTACCGAAGCCACATAATTTGCAAATAATCCATCATTGGCTTGCAACTGTTTGTTGAATGAAACAATTTTTGAAGGTGGATGGAAGGTATTTGTGAAATTGTCAATCTGTGCAGATTTATGACGGGTCAAAAACGCGCCAAACCCAGGAATAATAACACATTCGTATCGGTAAAGCAGGTCAGAAATGTAGGTTGTAAGTTGCATAGAAACAAAATTACCCTTTTTTGAAAGCAATCCAATTTTTGTTTTTGTAACTTATTAACAACTTAAAAAGTTGTATTTTTAAAACTTCTCCCCAGTTTCAATTTTCAAACTATGCTTTCAAAAAACGAACTGCGCTATACGCTTGCTTTGCAGCGAATTCCAAATCTGGGAGATATTTCAGCAAAAAAAATGCTCCGAAAAATGGGTTCTGCTGAAGCAATATTCAAAGAGAAAAAAAGTAACCTCGCCAAGATCGATGGCATCGGACTTTTACGGTTGAAGGACGTTAATCTAATACAACAATTGGAAGAAGCTGATGAAGAAATAAAGTTTATTGAAAAAAACAATATTGAATACAGTTATTTTCAAGACAAAACCTATCCCGAAAAACTAAAACACTGCATAGATGGCCCCATACTTTTCTTCCACCGGGGAAATATAGATTTGGTAGGGAAGAAAATAATCAGCGTCGTGGGTACACGGAAAATCACGAGTTATGGCAATGCTTTTTGCCAAAGTCTTATAGAAGAGCTTGCCCCTTTAAATCCCGTAATTGTTTCGGGTTTGGCATATGGCGTTGACATCTGTGCACACAAAGCCGCAATTGAAAACAACCTCCAAAACATTGCTTGCTTGGCGCACGGACTAAACCAAATGTACCCAAAAGATCATAAAAGATACGTTCGGAAAATTGAGGAAAACGGTGGATTTATAAGTGAATTTTGGAGTAGTGACGCTTTCGATAGAAATAATTTTTTAAAACGAAACCGCATAATCGCCGGTCTTTCCGAAGCAACCATCGTTATTGAATCTGCCGAAAAGGGCGGAAGTTTAGTAACGGCAGATATTGCAAACTCCTACAATCGAGAAGTTTTTGCCGTTCCGGGAAGAGCAACAGACAGCCAAAGTCGCGGTTGCAACAATTTGATAAAACAGCAAAAAGCACAGCTGCTCACCAGTGCAGCGGATATAATTTATATGCTCGGCTGGGAGCTAAAAGAAAACCAAAAGCCTAAACAGACCCAACTTTTCGTTGAATTAGATGAAGAAGAAAAAATAGTTTTCCGTTTTTTAAAGGAAAAGGAAAAGGAACTGCTGGATACCATTGCTTTGGAATGTAGCATTCCAGCCTATAAAGCCGCCAGCATTTTGATGAATATGGAATTGAAAGGAGTTGTTAGGCCGTTACCGGGGAAGTTGTTTCAGTTGGTTTAATAGCCAATCTTTCCACGAACCCTTTTCAAAACCTCATCTGCAACTTTCCGCGCCTTTTCAGCACCAGTGGCCAAGGCTGCGTCAATCTCAGGAAGGTTTTCCATAAAATAATTATAGCGAGTGCGTTCTTCTGAAAATTTTTCGGTTATCAATTCAAACAAAGCTTGTTTTGCATGTCCGTAACCGTAGTTTCCACCTTCGTAATTTTTTCGCATTCGCGCCACTTCAGCTTTGGTACCCAATATTTTATAGAGCGCAAAAACATTGCAAGTGTCCGGATTTTTTGGTTCTTTCAGCGGTGTGCTATCTGTTTCAATTCCCATTACCTGTTTCCGAAGTTGCTTGTCGTCCAAAAAGATATTGATAATATTTCCTTTGGATTTACTCATTTTTGCTCCGTCTGTTCCGGGAACGTACATGGTTTCTTCCTGCACTTTACCTATGGGCATCACAAAAGTTTCGCCCATCTGCGCGTGGAAACGGGAAGCGACATCGCGCGTAATTTCAATATGTTGCATTTGGTCTTTCCCAACGGGAACAATTTCTGCCTCATACAATAATATGTCCGCCGCCATAAGCATTGGGTAGTTAAAAAGTCCAGCGTTCACGTCTTCCAAACGATCTGCTTTGTCTTTAAAGGAATGTGCCAATGTCAATCTTTGGAAAGGGAAAAAACAGCTCAAATACCAAGTAAGTTCCGCTGTTTGAGGCACATCGCTTTGGCGGTAGAAAACCACACGTTCAATATCCAAGCCAAATGCCAACCAAGTTGCAGCAACACTATAGGTATTTGTGCGAAGCGTTTCGGGGTTTTTAATCTGCGTCAACGAGTGCATATCTGCTATAAAAAGAAAGGAATCATTTTTAGGGTCATTGGCCATTTCAATGGCGGGAACAATTGCGCCCAAAAGATTTCCGAGGTGTGGTGTGCCTGTGCTTTGTATTCCTGTGAGTATTCTTGCCATATGAATTTCCGTATTTCCATTGCGCTCAATATAAACTGAGGCGGACATCTGTTTAATGAAACTAAATTTTTCAGCAAAGGTACTTTTTTTGATTTATTCACATCGTCCAAAAATGAGTACTTTTGAATCTTGATGAAATTACTAAAGCAAATATTTGCGGCGTTTTACCGAATTTGGTTTTATTTGATTGTTACACTCGCAACAATCTTACTTTTTCCTTTTCTAATAATCAGTATTCTTAAACATTCCTGGTATCCGTTCTTTTTCAAGGTAGCTCGGACTTGGTCTGCATTTATAATTTTCGGAATTGGTTGTTATCCAATCATAAAACGCGAAATCCATTATGAAAAAGGCAAAAGTTATATGTTCGTGGCCAACCACACTTCCATGACTGATATTATGCTGATGTTTTATGCAACCAAAAACCCGTTCGTTTTTGTTGGAAAAAAAGAACTGGCAAGGTTTCCGCTGTTTGGATATATTTACAAACGCACCTGTATTTTGGTGGATCGCGGCAATACGAAAAGCCGTGTGGAGGCTTTTCGAAGAGCTGAAAAACGTTTGAACGAGGGTTTGAGCGTCTGCATTTTTCCCGAAGGTGGCGTGCCCGAAGATCTTTCGCTTTTGCTGGACGAATTTAAGGATGGTGCATTCCGCCTTTCCATAGAGCATCAAATTCCCATTGCTCCAATGACTTTTCACGATAACAAAAAAAGGTTTCCTTATTCATTTTTTAGAGGTGGTCCAGGGAAAATGCGGGTTAAGGTGCATAAGCTTATTCCGACAGAAAATATGACTTTGGAAAAAAGAAAGGAACTGAAAAAAGAAACCCGGGAAATAATTTTAAGTGAATTGTTAAAGCCTACAGTTTAGTGAATAAAAAAAACCGTCCTATGGCGAAGAACGGTTTTTACATTCATTTTGTTTGAAGTATAATCAAACACATTCAACTAAAAACTAACCTAAAACTTGAAACTCAATCCGCTGTAAACCCCAAAATAATAAGGTTTGAAATTTACAGAGGAATCGGTATAAGGGTTGAGCTGGTATTTAAACATTGGCTCAATATTAAACGTAAATTTTTTGGACAGTTTGTAGTCCAGACCCAGCCCAACATTAGTTGAAAAACTTACAGTGGAAAGATTATTTGCCTCTCCCAGTACATCAGTAAAATTATCAGCTTTTACTGAAATTTCATTGTTGCCCAAAAATAAAGTGCTCACTCCACCAATTACATTTACGCCAATTTTATTGTTGATAACGGCGTATTTCAGTTCCAAAGGCACTTCGTAATAATTTATATTCTGGATAAGCCTAGCGTCTCCCTGTGTGGACTTAGGCATTATTGCGCCAAATCCATTGGAAGAATTTGCATTTGCAAACGATCCTTTATCGGCAACGGTCACCACAATATCCCTTCCACCATAATCAACAGAACGCAACGCCACTGAAACTGGGCCTGTGCCAACCTCAATACCCGTAGTGCTATAACTCAAATCTACATTGTTAACACCCGCGCGAACGCTCAGACGATTGCTCAAAGTATAACTCACCTGCACCCCGTAGCTCATATTCACATCGCCCTTTTGTGGATTGTCAGAAAAACTTGGGTCTATGGACGAACCATTGGCAAGGCTGCTATAATAAACTGGAGCCACATTTGGAGCGACGTTCCAGCGATGTTCAGGTTTTTGTTTCTTTTTCTTTTCAGCAACAACCTCTTCATTTGTTTCTGCAATGGCATCAAAAATTGATTTTTTGTTTTCAGAATCTTTCTTAATTTCTTCCTCGGTTTTAACTAAATTCTTTTCGGAATTATTTGTTTCAGATTTTTCATTTACAACAACTCCGTCCTTGTTTTGCTTGAAAATTTCTTTGTCTTTCTTTATGATGCTTTCGTTAGATTCTTTATCGTTTTTGCCAGAATTAATTTTGTTAGAGGAATTTTTCGAAGTTGCAATTCCTTCGTCCAAATTATTTTTTGAAGAGTTTTTTTCAATCAACTCTTTTTGTGAATTCTGTTTCACTTTGGAAGAATTCTTTTCAGAATTGCTTGAAGCTATTACCGTATTATTCCCTTTTTCGGAAACGTTTTTGACTTTATTAGAAGATTTCGTTTCGCCTTTATTTTTTGAAGTATTGGGGTTGGAAGCATCAAAATTCTCAGTGGATTCATTTTGAAGTGATTTTTCTTCAGAAGCTACTTGCGAATTATTCGTTTGCTTTTCAATTTCAGAGTTGTTTTCGTGAAGTTGTTTTTCGGTTTGCTTCACATTTTCATTAGTAATTGAAGGCGTACCTGTGTGGGAAGCTTTGTAAAGTGAATTTCCAATAGTCAACATTAAAGCTATCAACGCTGCAACACCGCTAAGTTTTATCCACAGCGGGATAACCTTGCGTTCTTTTTTCTCCTTTTTCAGCACGGCTTGGATGTTTTCCCAAACGCGCGGCGAAGGAGTGGCTTCAAGATTTTTGAAACCTTCGTTAAAAACGGTGTCTATGTTTTTCTTTGCTTTCATACTTACCCTTAAAAAGGATACTTTTTCAAAAACCCCTACCCAAAAGCAGGGGCATTTTATTCAATCTAAACAATCATACAATGCTTTAAGTGTTATAATTTTTAGCATTATAGTCTTCAATTTTATTTTTAAGAATCATTCTGGCACGAGCCAGATTTGATTTTGACGTTCCATCACTGATACCTAACATTTCCGCTATCTCTTTATGCTGATAGCCGTCCATAACATACATACTGAAAACCAATCTGTACCTATCCGGCAGTTCCTGCACAATTTTCAGTAAAAAATCCAATGGGATTTCCTCACTTTCAATTTCAACCTCTGCTTCATCTTCAATCTGTCCTTCGTCAACAATTTCAAAGCTGCGCTGTTTTCTATATTTTTGAAGGACTGTGTTCACGGTTACCCGTTTCATCCAGCCTTCAAAAGAACCTTTGCCTTTATACTGCTCAACTTTTTTAAAAATGGTTATAAAAGCGTCCTGCAAATTATCTTCAGCCTCGTTAAAATTAGGCGAATAGCGAAGGCAAATAGCAAAAAGGATCCTGTTGTACTGTTTGTACAATTCGCCCTGTGCCTTTGCATCCTGATGTTTGCATTTTATTATGAGCTCGTCTAAAGTCAAACGCAGTACCGTGAGTTATTGTTCTGTTGTAAATACCTCCGTTATTGAAGAGGGCAACCGTAATAATCAAGGTTCCTACGCTTTGTAGATGC
>DAIMFZ010000125.1:0-7047 GCA_036724225.1 Aequorivita sp. | reverse complement strand
GGAAAAATACAACATCATTTTTGACCCCTATTCCAAATTTCAGAGTAGATTAATTTGTCTTTTTTCAGGTGCTGAATACAGGATTGGACTAAAGCGGGCACACAAAGACCTAAAGTTGCCGTTTTACACCCACCCCATCAGTTTTCTGGAACACCGCTCCAAAAACTGCGGCAAGGCTATTGAAGACAGGATAAATATGATAAGCTCTGTTTTTGGACTGAAAGAACCCGAGTACGCCCCAAAAATATTTTTGACGGATGAAGAAAAAAAGTACAACCGAATAGATTCCCTTAAAAAACCAGTAATCATGTTGGGCATTTTGGGCAGCACGCCCCAAAAATCCATGCCCTACGAGTATATGGTTGAAATAATTGATTACATAACCGAAAACTATCGCGGAACCCTGCTTTTCAATTATGCGCCAAACCAAAAGGAAGAAGCGCTGAAAGTGTATGAAATGTGCAAAAACCAGGATCAAATAAATCTCGATATCTACGAAGATTCCATCCGGGGGTTTATAAAATTGATGAACCAATGTGACCTTTTGGTTTCAAACGAAGGCGGAAGTGTTCACATCACAAAAGCCCTGAAAAAACCTACTTTCACTATCTATTCGCCTTATGTGAACAAAGAGCATTGGTGCAGTTTTGAAGATGGCGATCAACACGATTCCATCCATTTATTGGAAGAAAAACCCAATCTTTTCAGCAGTTTCACTTTGGAAGAACGCAGAAAAATAGAAGTAGATCCACATTCGCTCTACAAGGAATTGACCCCAGAAATGATACTTTTAAAGCTAAAACCTTTTTTGAAGCACCATCTTTCGCAGCTTTCTTCCTAATTGCTTAAAACTTCCTCCTTTGCCAAGCTTTTTGGATTACCATCTTTAACGATTCCGTATTTAGTCCAAATACGTTTTTCCTGTTTGGTTACCTTTCTGATCGCTTTATTCTTTACGAACATTTCCTTGGTTACATAACCCCTTTCGTGGTCCAAATGCAGTGTAACGGTACTGTATCTAATTTGCTGTGGCTTAATACCGTAGTTCATCAAGCGTTCGCCCATTTCCCTATCCTCGCCGCCGTACTGCATGCGTTCGTCAAAGCCGTTTACGGCAAGTACATCCTTGCGCCAGCCCGAAGCGTTGTTGCCGTCCCAGGTAGCGCTGGTGGGTGTAAACGTATTCAGAATATCTTCCTTCAATCCATAGGAAGTAAGTTTATTGATCTTAAAAGTCTTTTTCAGGCCGTGTTTCAAAAGCCATTTCGCATTAAAACACCGTTGGGTCTCAATGTCGTTTTTTGTAATCTGCTTTGAAATGTTCATCGAAAGTTTAAAATAACCCGCAGATAGAAAACACCCCGGACGGCTCAGCCCCAAATGTGTTGAAACCAAATCGTTTCGCGGAATGCAGTCGCCATCCGTAAAAATTAAATACTCCCCTTTTGAAACTATAATAGCCTTGTTGAGGATTTTTGTTTTTTGAAAACCGTGGTCTTCCTGCCAAACATGGGTGATTTTTAAAGCTGAATTTTCTTTAAAGGAATCAATAAGCTTCTTCGTTTCTTCCGAAGAACCGTCATCGGCTATAATGATTTCAAAATTCTTTTCCAGTTGTTGCTCAAAGCCCCAAAGTGCTTTTTCCAGCCATTCGGGTTGGTTATAAGTGCTCACAATTACCGAGACATAGGGTGCAGTACCCGTATTTTTTACAATTCCGTAAGGCGTCCATTTCTTTTTTTGGTCGCGTGTTTGCCGGCGTATGGCAAGGTTTTTTTCTATAGACTGCCGGTTTTTATAGCCGCGCGGGTGGTCCAAATGCAGCACCACCGCATTGTAGCGGATCTGCTTGCTTTTTATCCCAAAATTCGTCAAACGTTCCCCAAGTTCACGGTCCTGCCCACCGTATTGCATACGTTCATCAAAACCGTTTATAGCTATAATATCCTTCTTCCACCCCGAAGCGTTGTGCCCGTTCCAACTGGCGTTTGTTGGCGTAAATGCATTTAAGAGGTAGGCCTTAAAAGGTCCCGAATGGAGCTTGTTGTTTTTAAAGGAAGTAGTCATTCCGTGTTTTTTCAGCCAAGAAACGTCAAAACATTTTTCAGAATAAATATCTTCTTTGCTTATTTTTTCCGAAATATCCATCGGCAACATAAAATAACCCCCCGAAAGAAAATAGCCTTCTTCGCGATATTTTATGTGTTGCTCCACAAAATCCTTTCGCGGAATGCAGTCGCCATCGCTCATTATAATATATTCAGTACTGCATTGCTGGATGGCTTTATTCAGGATTTGCGATTTTTGAAAGCCCTTGTCCTCATGCCAAACGTGGGTGATGGAATAGAAAACTTCAGCTTCAAGGGATTTCAGCAATTGCCGAGTTTCGTCATTGGAGCCGTCATCGGCTATTATCACTTCAAATTGTCTATAGGTTTGATTGTTATAGCCATACAGCACTTTTTCCAACCATTTGGTTGAATTGTAGGTGCTGATAATTATGGAAGTTTCCAGTTGCTTCATCGGTACAAAGATAAAGTTATTTACGGAGTTGGCTCAGGAAACAAAAAGTTGTAATTTCGAAAAAAACAAAGAGCCACGAATTCACGAATATTTTATATAAACATTCGTGAATTTGTGGCAAATACTGATGCCGAAACTAACCGTAATCATACCCACTTTCAATGAAGAAGCCTATCTGGAGGACGCGCTTTTCTCCGTTGCCTTTGCCGATGAAATAATTGTAATTGATTCCTTCAGCACCGACGCAAGCCCAGAAATTGCCAAAAAATACGCCACAAAATTCCTGCAGCGAACCTTCGACAATTTTTCCAATCAGAAAAACTTTGCCTTAAAAGAAGCAACCGGTGATTGGGTTCTCTTTGTTGATGCAGATGAACGGGTTACCCATTCCTTGGAAGCCGAAATAAAAGAAACGCTACAAAACCCCAAACACAGTGGCTACAAAATAAACTTCCCACATTTTTATATGAACCGATTCCTGTACCACCACAGCGATGACGTACTTCGGTTGGTAAAACGGGAAGGTGCCGAATTTTCAGGCTCAGTGCATGAAAAATTGCATTGTAAAGGCAGTATTGGAAAGCTTAAAAACAAAATGCTCCATTACACCTACAGAGGATTGGAAAACTATATTTCAAAAAAAGAAAAATACGCGTGGTTTCAGGCACAGCAACAGTTTGAAAAAGGAAAAAAAACTACGTGGTTCCACTTGCTGTTTAAACCCAAATATCGCTTTTTCCGGTCCTTTATTTTAAAAGGCGGCTTCCGCGACGGCATTCCGGGAATGACCGTTGCCGCCGTAAATGCCTACGGCGTTTTTCAGCGGTACGTGAAATTGAAGTTGCTGAAGAAAGGGATGCGATAACCAACGAACAGCATAGAACATTGAACATTGAACATTTAAAAAAGTTTTCCAAACCGAATCTTCTGTCTGAATTTCAACATTGAAAATTCCCCCTTCACATCAATTCGTTCAATCTCATAAAGCTTTTTAAAAGGGAAATTGTTTATTCGGTTGCCAATTCGCAAGCCCAATTGTATTCCGTTATCTGAGAGAATCTTTTTAAAAATTTTATTGCGTTTTTTCTCCTTTGGAAATTTCCCGTAGGGATAGGCCAAAGCAGGTGAAAAATCCATTTCATTTTCTAAAACGTATTCTGTGCAACGGCGCGTGTCCGCCTCAATTTCCACATTGGAAAGTTCGGTGTATTTTTTATGGTAAAAGGAATGAAAGCTGAGCTCCACAATTTTTGGATCGAGGGATTTCAACTGCTCCAAAGTCATTATTTCTAAAGATGACGTATTCCAACTGTCTGTTTTCCCAAGAAAATCAAGTGGAACAAAAAAGGTGGCTTTCAGTTTGTATTTTTTCAGCAAAGGAAGCGCCAATTCTAACTGACTCACGTAACCGTCATCAAACGTAATAACTATATTTTTACCCTTGGGCAATTCCTTTAGATGCAATAATTCTTTTAAGTGAAAGGTTTTGTAACCATGTTCAGCTAAATGTTTGAACTGTTTTTCAAGTTTTCCCGAGGAAATTACGAGGCCCCTGCCTTCGCTGGGGTGAACGTGGTGGTACATTAAAATTGGGAGCTTCGCCATAACAGTTTTCAAATTTATAGTTGTAAAATTATTACTTTTACGCAAACTACAACCCGTTTTTGGAAAACCCTGTAAAAATCACCGCTATTGCCATTACGCTCAACGAAGCGCACAATATTGAAGCCTATTTAAACAGTCTTTGGTTTGCCGATGAAATTGTGATCGTGGATTCCTTCAGCAGTGATGAAACGGTCGTTTTGGCTTCAAAGCATCCAAAAGTCACGGTTTTCCAACGTGTGTTCGATAATTTCTCCGCCCAAAAAAACTTTGCCATTTCAAAAGCGAAAAACGATTGGGTTACTTTCTTCGATTTGGATGAAGAAATAACGCCAGCGCTATCAGATGAAATTATTGAAAAAGCCAACAACCCAAAAGCAATAGCCTATTTCGTGAAACGCGATTTCTATTTTATGGGGAAACGCATAAAGTACAGCGGCCTGCAAAATGATTATGTGGTGCGCTTTTTTAATAAAAACCATTGCAAATACAACGCGAATTTGGTACACGAAACTTTGGAAGTTGTTGGTAAAAGCGAAAACCTAAAAAACACTTTGCCGCACCACACCTATAAATCCATTGATGATTACACCGCAAAAGCGCATCGTTACAGTGCGTTGCAAGCAGAAATGCTCTACAAAAAAGGAAAAAAGCCGAACTATTACCATTTTCTTTTCCGTCCGTTTTACCGTTTTTTGAACCAATTTATTTTCCGTCTGGGCTTTTTGGATGGGAAGGAAGGCTTTGTTTTGGCCTACATCAGTGCGTTTTCAGTTTTTAAAAGATATGTGAACCTTTGGCTTTTGTATCGGAAGATTGATTGAAACTACAAATATTTATCAATCCCCTTTTCACACCATTTGCTTTCTTCTGCCAACGCTTTTCCCTGTAAAGTGTCGTTAATTTCAAACCTGCTTTGGTCTTTCACTTTGTGCCAAATATGATACACAATCCCGCGATACCGCAGCCTTCTGCCCAAAACGCCGTTGTGCATCATCCGAATGATCAATTCGGAATCTTCGCGGCCCCAACCTTCAAATTCCTCGTTGTAACCATTTACCGCAATTACATCTTTTCTCCAAAAGGAAACATTGCAACCGCGCATTTTATCTGAAACTTCATGGGTGGTTTTATATAAATTGCTCAATGCCGGAACGCGCAGGTTTCGGGTACGCTTTTTAATTCCTTCATCAAAAAAATTGAATCTTATCTTTTGAGAAGCGAATAACTTCGGAAGAAATTCCTCTTGAATATTCACACGGCTTCCAAAGAGATATACATTGGGTTGCGCCAAAGCTTTGTGGTCGCGCACGAAATCCTTGTGCATAATGCAATCGCCATCCAGTTGGATAATATAGTCGCCCTTTGCAGCGGCTATGGCTTTGTTTAAAATAATCGCTTTTCGAAAACCTTTGTCCTCATGCCAAAAATGGTGGATTGGGACAGTTATTTTTTTTTGAAAATCTTCAATTAAAATTTTTGTTTCTTCCGAAGACCCATCGTCTGCAATTAAAATTTCGTCCGGTCGTTCGGTTTGGTTGTCGACGCTCAACAGCACCAATTCCAATGCTTCAGGCCAATTATATGTTGAAATTAATAAGGAAGTTTTCATTTAAAAAGGTGTTTAAAATACTGCCCGATATTCTTTTTAAAAAGAAAAAACGCAGAAGGATGCAATTCGGGTTTGGCGTTCAATTGTTTCTTTATTTCGTCCATATCTTTTGAAGCTATATAATCCAGCGTTTTCCAACCTTCGGGCTGCAGGTAGAAAAAATCCTGCATTTCCTTATAGTTGTCCTTATTCACCGAGCGCCATTTTTCAACGTACTTTTCAATATCAAAATCCTTGGAATGGCCCCAATTTGTGAGTTTGGTCATCAAATCCTTTTCACTCCTCGAAATACATTCGTGCATCAAAAGATTGTCGGTATAAATAATGCGTTTCCGGTTTTGGCGCGCAAAGGTGTATTTTGGATAATTGGTAGCCAATAAAACCTTAGTTGGGTTGTCCACATAAAGCAAACCATCATCAGTGTATTTATACATATTTATCAGAAAACCAGCAATCTGAACTGGCGTCTTTTCTGGGTTTTTTAAAAAACTGTCGTACTTCCGCAGTGTTTTTACAAAACCTTTAAAATCGATAAAATATTCATCGGCATCCACTTGCACCAACCAATTGCCGACGCCCATTTTTTCTGAGAGCAACATGCGTTCGCGCGTGTCGTTTTCAATGGCAGAAAGTTCGGGAAGGTAGAAATTGTCCTTGTAAATTTGGATTTTATTCTCGGTATCAAATTCCTTTATCCATTCGTAAAATGAAGGGGAAACCTCAAATTTTTCACCAGACCAAGTTCTGTATTCCTTATCTTCAGCTATAAAAATAGCATCGGCATCATCATAAACCGGCGGTATGGCTTTTTTGAGGTTTTCATAATCATAGGAAAGCAAAAAGCCGACGTGAATTTTTTTAGACATACCTTTGCACTGCTTAGTTTATTCACAAAAATAGCCTATTTTTAAAGCCTTTGGCAAACCAAACTGATTAAATTTTGGATAAAACCACTTCCACACAACCGCTCGTTTCGGTAATAATTTTAAATTACAATACCTTTCAATTGACGTTGGATTGTGTGGCTTCCATTAAAAAATTTACGCCCTCCAACATTTCCGTGGAATATATAATTGTTGATAATGCTTCGGCAAACAACGAAGGGCTTTCACTTCAAAATACATTTCAGAACCAAGTCGATTGTAAAGTGCGCCGAAGCCAGATAAACTTAGGTTTTGGCACCGGAAATATGCTTGGCGCACAAGAAGCTTCGGGCCGATATTTCGCCTTTATAAACAGCGATGTGCTTTTTGTGGAAGATTGTTTTTCTGAAATGGTTTCGTTTATGGAAACCAATAAAAATGTGGGTG
>DAIMFZ010000124.1:0-7123 GCA_036724225.1 Aequorivita sp. | reverse complement strand
ATAAAGAAACTGTTTCCATCGCTTATGATGGAAACGTGGTTGATGTCTGGGAAAAATTTGCTGAAGATTACATTCACATTGACTTGGGAAGTGACCAAACTTCCTTACACAACCCGTGGGCTGGCGGGTATTATCCAGTTAGCTTGACGTATGAAGAAGCCAATGAAATGATGGCCAACGACCCTGAACAATTTAAAAAAGAAGTGCAGAAAAGTCTGCGTCGGCAAGTAGAAGCCATCAACAAACACACCGCCAAAGGCACCTATTTCTTTGATTACGGAAATGCCTTCCTTTTGGAGGCTTCGCGAGCGGGCGCCGATGTTTTTTCAAAAGATAAAAACAAGGAGTTTAAATATCCTTCATATGTTCAAGACATCATGGGGCCTATGTGCTTTGATTATGGTTTTGGACCTTTCCGCTGGGTTTGTGCTTCTGGCAAGCCTGAAGATCTTCAAAAAACTGATGAAATAGCTTGTGAAGTTTTGGAAGAGTTGATGAAAAATTCGCCAAAGGAAATCCAACAACAAATGCAGGACAATATCACTTGGATAAAAGGTGCACAGGAAAATAAATTGGTGGTAGGCTCGCAAGCGCGGATTCTTTATGCCGATGCCGACGGACGGGTGCAGATTGCTTCCGCTTTTAACAAAGCGATTTTCGAAGGAAAAATTGGCACCGTTATTTTGGGCCGTGACCATCACGATGTTTCGGGAACGGATTCGCCATACCGCGAAACTTCAAATATTTATGACGGCAGCAGATTTACGGCAGATATGGCCATCCAAAATGTGATTGGCGATAGTTTTCGTGGCGCCACATGGGTAAGCATCCACAACGGTGGTGGCGTGGGCTGGGGCGAGGTTATTAATGGTGGCTTCGGTATGGTTCTTGATGGAAGTACCGATGCACAACGACGTCTCGAAAACATGCTTTTCTGGGATGTGAACAACGGAATTGCAAGACGTAGTTGGGCACGAAATAAGGAAGCTGTCTTCGCAATTAAAAGAGCGATGAAAAACAATCCAAATTTAAAGGTTACACTCCCGAATTTCGTCAATGATAAATTATTCAAATAAATATATTTAAACACCACCACAGATTCACCCATTTTAAAAATATTCGTGAATACGTGGCAAAAAAAATGAAAAAGATGAAAGCACTTAAATTTTTACCTCTGTTGTTGCTTTTTGTTTTCGCTTCCTGCTCCACCGTGCGCGTGGCAACGGATTTCGACAAAGAAGCAAATTTTAACCAATACCATTCCTTCGCTTTTTTTAAGCCAGGAATTGACAAGGCTGAAATCAGCGACCTCGACAAAAAACGTATTCTCCGCGCTATTGAAGAAAACCTTACTGCAAAAGGAATGTCCAAAACAGAAAATCCAGATTTGCTCGTTAGTATTTTCACCAAAGAACGCCAGCGTGTTGATGTTTACAACAACAATTTTGGGTACGGCTGGGGCTGGAACCCTTGGTACTATGGTAGTTATTATGGCGGAAGTAACGTTTCCCGTTCCACCGAAGGAACACTTTATATAGATCTGATTGACGCCAAAACCAATAACTTAGTTTGGCAAGGCATGGGAAGTGCTGATTTGGTGACCAATGATATGGAACGAAAAGAAGAGCGTATTCGTGAAATAGTCTCCAAAATTTTAGCGGAATATCCTCCCGGAGCTATAAAAAAGTAAAATTCCAAATATTGAATTATTAAAAAAAACCTTCCCAGTAAACAGGAAGGTTTTTCAGAAAACTGGGGATAAATATAAACTTAATGTTTAATCAGTTTTAATCCTTTTTGCAGGACTTCTTTTGTGGAAACGTTCATAAAATAAATTCCTGAAGTCCAGTTTTGCGTATTGATATTTATTGCGTTTTCGCCATTATATTTAGCACTAAATAATTGTTGTCCCAATACATTGAATATTGAGATTGTTTCAATTGACGAGTTACTTTTTATACGCATTTCATTTTTTATAGGATTTGTATAGAAAATTGAAAAATCTGGAAACTCTTCAATACCTACGGTATCATCTTCAACATTCTGAGCGTATATTTTCATGCCAGTACCTTTGTCCTCAACAAAAACAGCCACATTCTGCATATTTGCCTCTTTCGTGAAATTTACTCTGGTTTTTGCCGCTGTAAAAGTGGCAACGGGGCGTGTTTCTTCCTGCCAAACAAAGTCGCCATTATCGTCAAGATACACTGCGTTCAACGTAGTTGGTGAAACTCCGTTGTTTTCGCCTTCTTCCATCAGAAAAAACGGGCTGTTGTTTCTTAAATGAAGTGAACCTGCATGGACCTTATCTCCACCTATTGGGAAAATTATTTTCGCATTATCTGTCAATAGACGAGTACCAGAATCTTTATCAAATTTTTGAACATTCTCACCGCGCTCACTTTGGCTAGGATTGGAATAGGTTGCCACCGCCCATATATATTGTGAACTAGTTTGAAAAGCAATTTCAGTTTCCATTTCATAATCTGTTTCATTCGTGTCAAAATCGGCACCATTGATGCCCCAAGGCAATGTTCCGTCTGGATTTATTCGTTGTAAATAAGAATCAAATCGAGTGCCCGCTGAAGCATAATAGCCCATATAAACCACATCCCCATCTTGTAATCCTGAATAGGAACGAATAAAAGCAGTGGCTCTGTCTGAAATTTGGACGGCGTTTGCCCATACTGGATTACCATCACTATCATATCGTTGGGCATAAAGTGTAGAGTTGATGCCACTAAGTAATTTATGAAAAACAGCCACAAATTCGCCACCAGAAACTTCAAAGAAATTGCCAGGTGATGCTATGCCAGAACCAGAAGTAATGGGTTGCGTAGTTGGCCATACTGCGGTACCAGTTGCATCATATTTTTGCATTATAGCTCCACTTGATGATAACCAGCTAACGATGGCTCCACCAGCCGAGAGTGGCAAAACAGTAACTACGTTTCCGTTACCAACATTAACCCCATTTGCGCCCCATAACTGGTTTCCGTCAATGTCCATTTTGAATACATATGCTGGATCTCCGCCACCAGTTCCGGTTACACCTATATATATATTGTCATCGGCGTCAACTACTGAATTCATAATTACCGTAGAAGTGCTCATTGGTACTTGGTCACTTACAAGCATTCCATCGTCACCAAATGCTCGATTTCCGTCAGCATCCATAACTTGCATGCGTAGTTCAATAAAGACGGGAGCACTGACGTTTTTCCAGAATACTACATAGGTTTGACCATCAGAAGTACCACGGGCTTGCACATCCAATTCTCCCGATTGTGCCACAAGTGTGTTCACATCAGTATCTGTTGTCCATTGCGCATTAGCCATAAACATTGTTAGTAAAAAAGTTATTGTAATTAGTTTTTTCATAAATTAATTGCAGTTTGACTTTTTGGCGCGATTTTCCGTTTTGTCAAATTCTATGATTATTTTTTTCAAAGCATTTTTTTTGTCCTTATTGTTTTCAAACAATTCGTCCAATTCTATTTTATCATTCATTTTACTTCTCATTTCAATGATTTGAATTTCAAAAGTAACCTATGGAAAGAAAAGATAAATAATTTTTAGCCCCATCAAAAACACTCATAGCAAAAACACAGTCATAGTATTACCACTCAATTATTTTTAATAAATTGATTATCAATTATTTAATTTTTATTAAAATGTAAAAAAATTTAACAATAGATTATCCGAAATTGGACAGATAAGCAGACAAATCCGTATTTGAATTAGTAATGTCCAGCTTTTTTCGAAGCCGGGTTCGGGCATTTTCAACTGATTTTGAAGATTGCCCAGTAATTTGTGCAATTTCTTTTGAAGTAAGATTCAGTTTTAGAAGCGCACAGAGTCTTTTGTCTCGGAAAGTTAAGTCGGGATGCTTTTCAGTGATATTTTTGTAAAATGATTCGTGCACTTGCTCAAACCGCAGTTCAAATTCTTCCCATATATTACTAGAAGTATCGCGTTTTAAACGCTTGGCTATATATGCTATCGCGTTTTGGGTTTCTTTTTTTACAGCTTTTAGTTTTATCTCCTTTAAATCATTTAGGATATCCTCAATTATTTCAGTACGGTGCATTTCTACCATTGCCTTGCCTATCAACTCTTTATTTCTTAGTTCTAAATCAATATTGAGTTCTTTCTGTTTTGCATTGGCCAGTTGTTTTTCAAGTTCGGCACGTTTCAGTTTATTTCGATATCGATAAAGTAACATCCCCAAAAACAATAAACCTGCAATCAACCCTAGGAGAATGATATAGTTGCGTGATTGTCTTTTACTATCCTCAAGCTCCCTGATTTTTTCTTTGTTTCGAAATTCTTCTGCGATTAAAAGTTTTTCAACATTTACTCGCTTATCCTCTAAATTCAATGTGTCTCCAATTGCAATGTATTTTTCAAAGTAATCTGTTGCTTTTTGAAATTCATTTAGTCCCAAATATCCTTTATACAAAAGTCCAACGGAGCGTTGTTGCTCAAAACTATAGGGGGCAATACTATCCAAAATTTGAGTTGCTTTTTTTGAAAAGAAAATTGATGAATCCAATACATTTCTGTTCAAATAAAATTCTGAAAACTCATTGTATAAAAATGAAGAACTTCGTGGGGAAACATTTTTTTCAATTTCGCTCACTGCTTTATTGAAATAAGCTTTCGCCATTTTATCATTCTCTTTTAAAACATAACAACGAGCCAAATTTGTATAAAGAAACACATTCAGGTCTGGGTCATTTATACTTTTTGAAAGTTGAAGTGAACTTTTAAAATACGCCAACGAAGAATCTACTTGCTTGTTCAAATAAAGCGCACCCATATTATTAAGAATCTTGGCAAGAGTTAAAGTATCCTTTTTCTCTTTTTGATAAACATAAACCTTTTGAAAATAGCCCAAGGCTTTTTCCTCATTATCAGTTCGAGCATATACTATTGCCAAGTTATTTTCCAACTTAAATCTTTCGGAAGCGGGCTTGTTTTTGTAATATTCATATGCGTGCAGGTAGTGTTCCAATGCAATGTCCAGTGCATCTTTATCACTGTAAATATTGCCCATCTCCTTATAAAAATCGGCTAAGCTTTTTTCTGAATTAGAGTGGATAGCACTTTCCTTGGCAATATCCATATAGTGAAGGGCACGATCCCAATCATTAATAGCGAGTTTTGAGGCAACTTCCATACTCAGCCTGGCTTTTTCACTATCTGATGAAGCTTGGGATAGACTATCCAAAAAGACGGAAACAGCTTCCTGTGAAAAAGATGCTTGAAAAAAAAGAAGAAATAAAAAAATACGGAAAATCATATTTTCAACTTTTCGGCACGCAAGTTACGGAAAATCAGTAGTCCATCATTTCCAAAATTTTTTGTTTTACTTTTTCAGTTGAAGGAATCATAGTTTCTTCCAAAACTGAATTTAACGGTATGGCTGGCATATTTTCAGAACCTATCAGCATTACGGGAGCATCTAATTGCTGAAAACATTCCTCTTGGATTTTTCCCTGTAACCCTCTTGAAAAGCCATTTTCGGAAGGTTCTTCGGTTACAATCAAACACTTACCGCATTTTTTTACGCTTTTGAAAACGGTTTCATAATCCAAAGGATGCAATGTCCGGAGGTCAACTATTTCAATTTTATCTACCATATTCAACTCACGGGAAGCATTGTAAGCCCAATGCACGCCCATTCCGTAAGTAATAATTGAAAGTGTTTCAACTTCTTCCTGTTTCCAGATTTCCTGCAAAAGCCAAGCTTTTCCTAAAGGTAAAATATAATCTTCGGAAGGCATTACTGAAGTTGCGCCCTTGGTGCCTTTCACTTTGCTCCAATACAAACCTTTGTGTTCAAAAATAACTACAGGATTTGGATCGTAATAAGCAGCTTTTAATAAACCTTTTAAATCGGCGCCGTTGCTCGGGTACGCAATTTTAAGACCGCGAATATTGGTAATAATACTTTCTACGGAAGAAGAATGATAAGGTCCACCGCTCCCATAAGCTCCAATCGGCACACGTAAAACCATGGAAACCGGCCATTTTCCATTTGAAAGATAACAGCTTCGGGAAACTTCCGTGAAAAGTTGATTTAGCCCCGGCCAAATATAATCGGCAAACTGAACTTCCACGATAGGTTTTAGACCCACGGCGCTCATTCCCACGGTGCTTCCCACAATAAATGCTTCTTGGATTGGCGTGTTAAAAACGCGATTGTCGCCAAACTTTTCGGCCAAAGTTGCGGCTTCGCGAAAAACGCCACCCAATCTTCGGCCCACATCCTGTCCGTATAATAGGGCTTCGGGATGCTTTCGCATAATTTCTTCAACGGCCGAAAGGGCACAATCTACCATTACCACTTTTTCGCCGCCTTTGGGCGAACGATCGCCAACTTCCTCGGTAATTTCTGTTGGCGCAAAATCGTGCGTAAATAAATCTTCAGGTTTTGGATCCTCGGCCGCAAATGCTTTCTTTAAATCCTTTTCGATTTCGATTTTGATTTCAGTTTCGATTTCACCAAGTTCTTTTTCACCAAAACCATTTTCCAATAATAATTTTTTCAACTTTGGATACGGATCGCGACTTCGGGCTTCCTCCAAATCATCGCGATAAAACTCCATCCGAACGCCCGAAGTGTGATGGTTCAAAAGCGGAACTTTTGCGTGCACCAAAAATGGTCTGCGTTCTTTCCTGATTTTTGAAATTACATCTTTAATTGTATTGTAACTTTCCTCAAAATCGGTTCCGTCTATTGAAACGGCTTCCAACCCGTGAAAACCTTTGGCGTATTCAAACGCGTTTTGGGCACGGGTTTCAGCAGCATTTGCTGAAATATCCCAACCGTTGTCCTGCACCAAATATAGGATTGGCAATTGTTTTAACGCCGCCATTTGAAATGCTTCCGCCACTTCACCTTCGGTTACGGAGGCATCGCCCAAACTGCAAACTACAATTGGTGCTTCGGCTCCGCTCAGCGACCAATCTTTTGGTGCCTGAGCGGAGCCGAAGGCTTCTTTATACCAAAATCCCATTGCCGCACCCGTTGCAGGAATGGCCTGCATTCCTGTGGCTGAACTTTGATGGGGAATTTTCGGCTTGTCGTCATCTCGCAGACTTGGGTGGCAATAAT
>DAIMFZ010000123.1:0-7137 GCA_036724225.1 Aequorivita sp. | reverse complement strand
TTTCTGGCAAACATCTTTTCCATATCACACAAAGAATTTACAAAAAACGCCTCCACAAATTCGGTTTTGTCGCTTCCCCAAGCGTGAACATTGGGATAATAGCCTTTAATATACTCGTTCTTAGAAACAACCTTTGCGAAATTTTCAGCACGCATTTCGTTGAATTCTTTTTGGGTGCCATCCTCGGGAAAAGTAAAATGCGTTTTTCTAACGTATAGCACTAAATCCTTGGTATTGTTTTCAGGTAATAATTTCGCACCATCAATAGGCGCATAAATCTCGTCGGAATGTTTTACGGAAAAATAATCATCCAGCTTTTTAAAAAAAGCGTCTCTGGATTTTTCGTCAGGCCATGCCTGTTTTTCAAGTTCCTCAGCTCTTTCGGCCGACTTTTCAATAGCTTCCCAAGACGGATAGGTCTGTACGTAAAGCACTTCGGAATTGTCCGGAGTAAAAAGATGTGTGTAATAAGATGCCGATAAAACATATTGATTTTTGCTGACTACTTTTTGCAGATATTCCTTTTCCAAAGCTTTCCAGGCATCCATGCTGAAATCTTCTTTATCCATATTCCAGTGCATTGTAGTGACTGAAATGTATTTTGGTCGTTCTGCTTCATTCTGAGCGAACACACTAAAATTCAACAGCAACATAATAGTTGCTATTGCAATAAACTTAAGGTTGGTGATTGTTTTCATAATTCCATAAAATTAAATTAGTATAAATATTAAAATTGATTACTATTTTAAATTTTTGGGGCAATTTGAGGACTGCAAAAAGCTATTACGAAGGAGTAATGAGGAATTAGCTTGATTTAAAAGTAATAAAAATAAATTATAAATTACTGTATTCGTGATAATTATAAAAGTTAATCCACGATCTGCATTTTTTTCAGCAGAAAAGATGCGTTCATATTTTGGCAAATTCCGGGTTTGAAGGTGTAGTCGAAGAAGAGTTCGTCGTTTTCAATTCGGGCGTCGAAGAAATAGTTTTTTACTTCGGGCAATTCCTCTGCGGCAACGCACAGACTCAAATCGTGTGTGGCAATGATTCCGGTAGAATTGCTCGCCACGAGTTTTTCTACAAACTTTCGGGAGCCAATGGCTTTGTCAGTGCTGTTGGTTCCTTTCAAAATTTCATCGAGTATGATGAAATAGCGGTCGGTTTTTATTTTTTCAACAATAAATTTCAAACGTTTCAACTCGCTGAAAAAATACGACTCATCATCCGTCAAGCTATCAGTAGTCCGCATACTCGTGATGAGCTTTATTGGGTTGTATTCCGCTTTTTCGGCACAAATAGGCAGGCCCATATTTCCCATTACAATTTGAAGGGAGACAGTTCTCAAAAAAGTACTTTTCCCCGCCATATTCGCACCTGTTACAATAAAAAACTCTTCTGAATTTATTTGAAAATCGTTGCGTACCATCGTTGCTTCTTTCAACAACGGATGCCCCGCTCCTTTCACTTTTAAAACTGGAACGTCAACGGTTATTTTTGGATAAATATAGTTTGGATGATTGAATGCAAAATTGCCCAAACTGTTGTAAGCATCAAAAAAAGTAATCACATCAAACCACACTGGAACACTTTCTTTATGTATTTCAATCCACTTTTCTATATTATAACATTGGCGCAGATTGCGAAGCGTAAATCCATTTATAATTGTTCCGAAAATCATAATATCTCCTTGGCCCAAAACATCCAAATATCTGGTAAATTCTTTCAAGATTGTAGAAGCTTTTGTTGTTGACTCGATTACCGAATCTCGTTTTTCGGAAAGTATTGAAGAGGAAAAGTTACTATTTTCAATTTCTAAAATAAGTTTGTGAAATTGCTCAAAAGTGCTCTGTATTTTTGATGTATGGGAAGAAAGATTATTTGCTTTTTTAAAATAGATGCCTGAAATGGTAAGCCCTAAAAAGAACCAACCAGCAACAGCGTAACCCGAAACCAAATCAAAGTAATTCAACAAAATCAATCCAACGGAAATAATTGTAAACACTAATGAAACTGGTTTGATCCATTTTGGAACAAAAGACTTATAGTTTTTCAGCCACTCATTTACATCGGTTGCGGAAACCTCGGTTTTTACCAAAGAAGCGATTGCTGAAAAGTGTTGGCGCCAATTGGGCATTTCGGACAATTCGGTTATTGCCTGTTGTTTTATGGGAATGGAATCTATTTTGTTTTCTGTGAAAAGTTTCGCCAAAAAATCGGAGCCGCTTTCCAAGGCAGTTCTATTTAAATATTGAAAAATGGAACCGCGCCCAAAAAGGTCGATATCCTGGCTGAAGAAATGAAGCGGATTCTTATATTTTTCGCCCGAAGGAAGATGATGGAAAGCACGGTTGAGAACTTCCAGTTCAATTTCATTTTGGACAATCAGAGCCATTTTTAAGTCGCGTTCATACTGCAGGCCACTATGCTTTGAAACTAAGTAAATAAAGGCTGCAATAGTACCAATAATAAGAGCGATTACAATTTTCGCGTTTCCGAAGAAAAAGTACACTCCAAAACAAGCCAACAAAAACACAACAAGCCGAATGGTGCTGGAAACGGCAAGTTTTCGCTTTATTTTTTCCAATTCTGCAGAATGGATTTCAATTTGTAATTTGTAAAATTCGAAGGGTTTGTTCATTTCGTTTTTTGAAATTTTAAAGCGTGGCAAGTTCAGCTTGAAGTTTTTTTGTGAGGCTTTTCACCACCAAATAATAGGAATGGTCTATCAAATCCAGAATTAAATCATGAGGTATATTTCTTTCCAATTCCACAGTATTCCAGTGAATTTTACTCATATGATAGCCTGGTTTTATAAGTCCGTCATATTCTTCGCGAAGCTCGATGGCGCGTTCGGGATCGCATTTAAGATTAGCTTGTGCGGGACTATATTCCAAACCTGTGAGCGCAAACATTTTGCCCATCACCTTAAAAACAAGCGTCTGTTCATCAAAAGGAAAAGATTCGACAACACCTTTTTTTGAAATACAATAATCACGGAATTGTTCAATGTTCATGACGTTTCAATTAATTTTATAGCCCAATGCAGGTTTTTCGTCAAAATAAATGAGCAAGGTTTTTGCTCCAATGATTAAAGGCACATTAAATTTTATTCGGTTTGCTTCGTGTTCAATAATTCCCAAGGAAATTATATCGGTTCCGTATGAATACGAAATTTTTTTAGGGTTAATGTTTTCAATGGAGAACAAAATTTCGCCAAAATACTCGTCTTCAAAAAGTAAACCTTTTGTAGGCGATTCAATATCCTTAGGCAACAGATTTTTTTCAATGATCAAGGGTCGTTGCGAAAATTGTTCCCTGCTGGGTATTTCCACCAAAAAAGCATCTTCTGCCATATCTGGGTAGTGCGTTTTTATAAAAAGTTCCGGCGGTGTTTTATAGTAAAAAAAGGTAGGTTCCGGAATAAATTTCCCATTGTACTTCCCAGCACCCCAAGTAGTGTCAAATAGATAGGACTTTCCATCAATAGTAGCCACATTCCACATATGTATGCGTTTAAAAGGTCGTCCAATATCTTGGAAATTAGATTTTATATCCCCGCGCACCAAGTAGTTTTTAATTCCCTGTAACTCACATAATTTTTCAAAAAGCATAGCATATCCTTCGCAAACCGCAGTTCCTTTTTGAAGGGTTCGCTCTATTATTTTAGCACGAAGTTTTTCATCCTTTTCGTTGCGTTCGCGATAGTTGGTAAAGGTGTAATCAAACTTTTTGTACTCATCGGGATCGTAGGCTATGTTTTGGATTATCCAAGTGTAGATTGCCCTAACTTTATCTTCTTCGGAATCAAAATCGCGGGCTATAAATTTTGAAAGTTTTTCAGCATTGTCAAAAGTGTTTGGATACATTGTAAGAATAGCATCCACCCGCTCATAATCTTGTGAGGAAATTTTTGGACTTATCAATAAAAAAAATAAAAGCACGAAAGTAAAAACCTCTCTACGCCTTTGAAGAAGAGAATTTTTAAACCATTTTAAAAAGCCGCAGGTGTGAAAATTCATTTTTTTGAATCAATTTCTTTTAAGTTTTCTTGAACTTGCAGCGCGGAGTAATCGAGTTTCCAATTAATGGTTTCCACCAATTTTTCCATAAGTTGAATGGTTTCCATAGCTTGTTTTGAAGCTTCGTTAAGCAAGCCACTTTCGGGAATTTTATCAACAATATGCTTTTTGGCCTCTTGGTTTATTTCGGTCAAATCTGTTGCTGTGAAGGGGTTTGCCCAGCCTTCTCGTTTGTCGTAATACTTAAAATCGGTTTCAATAGTGAGCAGTTCGGGTTGTGGAAAATTCGTTAAAACTATCGTTTTGTTTTTAGTATCGGCGTGCATTTTCACTTTTGTGAGATCAAAACCGATGTGCGCTTTTGCTTCAATCAGAATCAGGGCTTTCTTTTTGCCCAAAATCAAGTTCAGCCATTTGTCCTTTACATTTTCGTAATAGAAAATTTCAGAAAAATCGCCTTCCACGGTTATGAATTTACACACACTGCGGATCTTTTCCATCAAAATAACAGACTGCGTGTTCACTCTTTCGCGTTTTCGGCCACCGCTGAAACGTGCAAAAAGAAAGTAGGCCAAAATGGCGCCAACTGCCAAACCTACAAATAGATATTCCATAATATTATTTTCCAATGCTTCCCAGATGGGTGTTTTTAAAACTGTTCGGATATTTCAATCCGTAGCCAAAGATTCTGTCGAAGGAAGCGTGTGAGAACAAAATTACGCCTATTAAAATTAACAATGGATTGTTCAAATAAAATCCTGACAATCCTATGGCTATGGCGATGGCTTTGTGATGAAAAACATTGTAAGTGAAAGCGCCTATTTTTGCGTTTATCAAATATCCTAACATTCCAATATCTGGCGTGAGCAGCAATGCTGGAAACCACCACCACGCAAAATCCAATTGTGAAAAGAGGAAAATTCCAAATACGAATTGTGCCAACTCCTCAATTTTTAAGGTTGTTTCCATTTTTAAATAATTTTATAAAGTACCGGCTTGCTAGGCGAAGCATCATTGTGAAACGAAGCGATCTGCAAATTCAGCAAATAAGTTCCATCATTTACCGAATCAGGAATGTAAATTAATTCCGTAATAGTGCAGTCGTAGCGGGGGATTTCAGGATAATTCCAAAATGCCTTATGTGCCAAAAGTTTGCCATCATCCCTTTCTTTGTCAACTGAAGGGAGGTCAATCAACAAATGTTTTACACCTATTTTCCTTAAAAATAGGGAAGCTTTTTCTTGAAGAAAAGGCCAATTTGTATCTGACCAGTGCTTCGATTTTTTTTCTATAGTATTTGGAAGTGTTCTGATAATAATAGCTTCAGGCGTTTTTCCATTTAAAGCTTTTGCAATGCTTTCTTCTGTAATGATTTCGTCATCACCCACTTTTTCAGGTTTTACGGAAATCACTTCGGCTAAAAAAAAGAAAGTTTTTAATGCTTCGTTTACGGAATAAAATTCCTCTGAAATATGTCCAAAACACTCGGTATGCGTGCCGTGGGCGTGTGGATTGAAAAACACATTGTTGAAGTTAACGGAAGCGCCTTCGGAAACCTTTCCAATCCAATCGCCCATTCTTACTGGCTCAATTGTGGGCTCGTTTTGATACCACGCCAATGGATTTTTTTCCGAAGCTTGCAAAGGGATTGAAATATCCAGCGGTTGGGAAAGATCAACTTTGATAATTTGATTGTTTATCTCAATTTTAGTTTTCATCAATCTAAATTTACTAAGAATAAATCTGCCACAATGCCATCACTCAAAAACTTTCCTTTTTTTGAAATTTTCAGCGTTTTGTTTTCGAGGATTAAAAGTTCATTTTTTATAGGATTCGCAGCTTGTTTCAGTAAATATTCTGAATAATTTCTTCCAAATTCACTTTCAACTATTTCTATGGAAACACCTTTTTTGGTTCGTAATCCAGTCATCACGTATTCGTTGTATTTATCAGTTTTTGAAAGGATCTCCATTTCCGAAGGGAGCTTTCCTTCTTCAATGCTTTTAATATACTTTGTGTTGTTCGCCACATTCCAACTGCGCGATTTTCCATCATAACTATGTGCAGAGGGGCCAATGCCCAAGTAAGCTTTTCCTTCCCAATAAGCTGTGTTGTTTCGGGAATAGAATCCTGGTTTTCCAAAGTTTGAAAATTCATAATTTTCCAAACCTGCTTTTTCTGTCTCGCGTACCAAAATTTCATAATGTTGTTTTGCCACTTCTTCATTCACTGGCGGCACGATACCTTTTTCAATGAATTTTTTTAAAGCGGTTTTTGGCTCGACCGTTAAAGCGTAACACGAAAGATGCGGCATATCAAGTTTTAAAGCGATTTCCAGATTTTTTTTCCATCGTTTATTTGTCATTCCGGGAATTCCGTAGATCAAATCAATGCTGATATTTTCAAAATATTGCTTCGCTTCTTTTATACATTCCAAGGCTTCGGAAGCGTTGTGGGCGCGGTTCATCAATTTTAGATCTTCCTCAAAAAAGGATTGGATTCCGATGCTGAGGCGGTTAATTCCATTTTTTTTTAATGATTTTAATTTGGTCTGCGAAAGGTCTTGGACTTTAGCCTTTCCTGAGCTTGACGAAGGGCCCAGACTGATATCCAATAAATCATCTGGATTGGCTTCGAGGGTGATTTCGGGATTTTCGGAAACTTTATAGTTTTTATAAATTGCTTGAAGAATTTGTTGCAATTCTTCCGAAGAAAGCAGGCTGGGCGTACCGCCACCGAAATAGATAGTTTCTATTTCACCCTTTATTTCCGCTTTCCGAAGCACCAATTCCATGCAAAGCGCATTGACCAATTCACCCTTTTTCTTCAAAGAAGTTGAAAAATGGAAATCGCAATAATGGCAGGCCTGTTTGCAAAAAGGGATGTGGATGTAAATTCCGCTCATTTTAATTCTAAATTCAGAATTATTTGATAATTTTTGATTCGTTTTGCTTGACAAAAGCAGTCCAACCCGTATAGTTTTTCCCAACCTCAACTTTTCCCGAATTGTAAAAATGGCAAACTGCCGCTGCCAATCCATCCGTACTGTCCAAATTTTTGGGGAGTTCCTTCAAACTTAAAAGGCTTTGCAACATTTTTGCAACCTGTTCCTTGC
>DAIMFZ010000122.1:0-7149 GCA_036724225.1 Aequorivita sp. | reverse complement strand
CGGAATGATCATTTAGCCATTTTTTCAATTTGCAATACGGGCCCGTTCCGTGGAAATTTTCAGGCATTAGTACATTTGCCGGGCGCGGGGCGTTGGCGTCAATTATATCCAAATCGGTGCCCCAATGGTGGCGAGAGGTGCCGGGAATGGTGGAATAGTCTATTATTTTTTGGATTGCTTTTTCTGGCGAAAGTCCTTCGGAAGTGAATTTTTTGTATTTTCCTTCAAAAATTTCTTTCTGCCGCTGAAAGCTCCGATAAGCGGAAACCACTTCAATATTTATGTTTTCTTTGGCTGCGGCAGCTTTCATTTTATTGAATGCTTCCTTCGCGGTTTTGTGCATTTTAGAAGTATAACTATCGCCCACAATATCTGGATTTCCCTTCCCTATCAATTGGTTTCGGGTAAATCCTTCAGTGAAATTTTTAAAAGATAACTGCGGAAATATCGCTAAACTTATTCCAGCAATACTTGAAATTTTGATGAATTCTTTTCGTCTCATTTGTTGAGTTACTGATTACTGAGTTATTGGGTTATTGGGTTATTGGATTAATGGGTTACTGAGTTATTAAACTCATTGTTGTTGAAATATTTCAACTAAATAACTAAATAATGAATAACTTTTTTCCCTTCACGAAATTCGTTAAAAATAATCTAACTGTTAATAGCTACTTACTTTTTTAATTCAATTTTGGGAATTGAATCCGAATTTATTCCGAAGAAAACCAAAGTATTTTATACATTTACGAACCATTTAAAATTTGAAAATAGTATGGCTTCCAAAAAATTACTCTCCATTTTATTCCTTTCTGCTTTAACGATTGCTCCTTTGGCAGCACAGAACGTAATGATTACCAACAACAATGACCCGAATGAACCTTCCATAATGATCAATCCGCTAAACACGAATATTTTGGTAGCGGGCGCAAACTTGAACAACGTTTACAACAGCAGTGACGGTGGGCTAACGTGGAGCGAGCAAACAATGTCCTCCAGTTATGGCGTTTGGGGCGACCCCTCTTTTGATGTGGATACAGACGGTAATTTCTATTATTTTCATCTTTCCAACCCTTCAAGTGGCAACTGGATTGACCGCATAGTTTGCCAAAAATCTACAGACAACGGCAATAACTGGAGCAGTGGAACTTATACGGGCCTCAATGGAAACAAGGCTCAGGACAAGCAATGGAGCGTGGTGGACCGAACCAATAACAATATATATGTAACCTGGACGCAGTTTGACGATTACGGTAGCAGTAACCCCAACGATAAATCAATCATTCGTTTTTCAAAATCTACCGATAGAGGTCAAACTTGGTCAACGCCTAAAAAGATAAACAGTGTTGACGGGGATTGTATAGATGAAGACGATACTGTGGAAGGCGCAGTACCCGCTGTGGGTCCAAACGGTGAAATATACGTGGCTTGGGCAGGACCCAACGGACTTGTTTTCAACAGATCATTGGATCAGGGCGAAACTTGGCTGCCACAAGAAATTGCAATAGACCCAATGCCAACGGGTTGGGACTACAGTATTCCAGGGATTAGCCGCGCAAATGGTTTACCTATAACAAAATGCGATATAAGCGGTGGGCCAAATAATGGAACAATCTATGTGAACTGGAGTGACCAACGCAATGGCGCAAATGATACCGATGTGTTTATGAGCAAATCTACCGACGGCGGCGATACTTGGAGTGCACCAATTCGGGTGAACGACGACCCAGCCGGAAAACAACAGTTTTTCACTTGGATGGACATTGACCAAACCAATGGTAACCTCTTTTTTGTTTTTTATGACCGAAGGGCATACACCAACAATCAAACAGACGTTTACCTTGCATATTCAGAGGATGGAGGAAATTCTATTACCAACATACGGATCAGCGAATCGCCGTTTACCCCAAATTCAGGAATTTTCTTTGGAGATTATACAAATATTGTGGTGCACAACAACATAGTTCGGCCTATTTGGACGCGTTTACAGGGCAGTCAACTTAGCATTTGGACTGATGTTACTCCATCCCCAATTCTATTTGCTGGAAATGGCGCGGTGCAACAAGTAAACAATGTGGTGCAATACCCAAATCCAGCCAGTGATATAAGCTATGTTTCCTTTAAACTTCACGAGGAATCACAAGTGAGTATTGATCTTTTTGATGCACAGGGCAGAAAAGTTTATACGGTTATGGACAATGAAACCAAAGGGTACGGAAAGTATATTGTTCCTATAAATTTAAGTGAAATAAATCTTGCCAATGGAAGTTATTTCTGCAAACTAACTGTGAATGGAACTTCCAAAACCCTAAAAATGATTGTGATTGAATAATGGTTTCGGAAAGCAAAATCACTATTAATATTATTTCTTCTTCGGAAATTTTAAGCATTATTCCCCTTTTGCAGAAATTGGGGAATTTTTCTGTTTCCGAACCACTTTTAAAAGAACGCTTGCAGGAAATGGTGCGTCAAAACTACGAATGTTTGGGTGTTTTTGATGCCGAAAAATTAATAGGCGTTTGCGGCCTGTGGTTTCAAACTCGCCATTATGCTGGGAAAAGTGTGGAAGTGGACCACGTTATCATCGACGATGCATACCGCAGCCACGGAATAGGCAAAGTTTTAATGGAGTACGTTTATGAATATGCCAGAAAAAAATCCTGCAAATGGGTGGAGCTTAATACGTATGTTCACAATTTCCCTTCGCATAAATTTTATTACAACCAAGGTTTTGTGGCTAAGGGGTATCATTTTGTGAAGGAATTATAAAGTGTGTCCCCTCGCAATCGAGAACTACAAGTTGTTGCTCGTGAACGAGGTTTCGATTGGATAAATCAACTAATTTTCACTTTTAAGACAGTCTTAGTTTTACTGATTTTTGATTCAATAAAAAAAGAAAACTTTAATTCCTTTAAGGACTATCTTTAGTAAAATCAACTACTCACCCTCCTCTTCCGTTTTGGTTCCCTTTGGTTTAAAATCCACTGGGTAACTGTTATCATCTGGCGTAACAGGCAGTTCAGATACTGCATCAGATTTCTTATTGAACAATTTTCGCATCAACTCTTGAAAAGTATTGAAATCCACCGAATAGGAGATTCCCATTCCCTGTTCAAAAATTTGATCCTCGCCAATAAACTGCAAATCAGCCTGGCGGTTAAAGAATTTCATTCGCAGACTTCCGTCTTCATTTATGAGCCATTGCACCTCAATATCGCCAGCCACTGCGGTTTCGTTAGCGCCGCCCACGGGCACACCCACTTTTCCGTTGATAAGGATGCGTTCACTAATTTGTGTGGAAAGCGTTAGACCCAAACGATCCGCAGTTTCCTGGTTTGGTGTTCTATTGCCCACGGAATAATCTAGTCCAACGCGAAACTTGCCATCTTGGTCAGTAAACAGGTTGTTAACAAGTCCGGAAACCCTATCTGCCACCGTGCCAGCAAAAGCGTTGGAACCGGCATAGTTGTCATTCACAAAGGAGTTGGAAGCCAACAGAAAAAGTGCTTGGTTTTGCATCTGTTCCTGATTTTGCAGTTTGTACTGCAGCTCGCTTTTTAGAGTTGAACTTACACGGGGGAAATCAATACTAAAATTAAGTTCAGGTTGTGCAAGTTCACCATTTAAACCTACATAAACTTCCACAGGAATTTTAGTGTTTATTGAAGGATTGTCCAGTAAAACTGAGGGGTTGGCCTCTGTTTTATATACTGCGCTCAAACTTAAGTTCGCTTTTTCTGGAGCCCCATCCCAGGTTATGTTTCCACCGGGAACAACTTCAATATTCCGTTGGATGATGCCGCCATAACGAAAATCGTAAACTCCTTCATATACTTGAAAATCGCCATACATCTGGAATTTTCCCTTAGTGTTAATTTCAATCAAAAGTATTCCAGCTCCACGTCCCTTCAAAGTGGAATTGTTCACTTTATCAACCACCACTTCTACTTCGGCGTTTTTGTTGATGTCCAAATCAAATTTGAGGGTTAATCCCTTTCTTTCTTCTGCATCAATATTTTCGCCATTGTTACGCGCTTCTTTTTCCTTTGGCGAAAGGAAATGCACGAATGAATCATCACTAATAGATTCTGTATCACTAATAGGTATTTTAAATGTAGTGCCCTTTTCAGTGGTTGCCTCTACTTTTATCACCAACTCATCAATCGGTCCTTCAATGTCTGCTTTGCCACTTATAAAGGCTGTGCCGTAGTATAGTGCGTCTTCCTCAGGTGGTTTGTCTAATACTAATAATCTTTCGGGCGCTTCTATATGAAGATTCAATGCCCAATCGCCAAAATTGTTATGAGTTGCATTTCCGTAGAGCACTCCATCCGTTTTATATTTTGTGTCTTGAATATTTGTACGGTCAATTTCTAACTTATTTTTTGTGACAATAATTTGCGCGTTGTTTTCAATGTCAAAATCCGTATTCAAATACGGAATATTCAAACCGCTGTTTTCCAAGGTAAAACTTCCCAAAATATCCGGCGATTTATAACTGCCCGATACTTTTGCATTTCCAGTTATTAGTCCGCGAATGTTCGTTATAACATCGCCGCCAAAGGGGCTGAACGCTTGCATATTGAACTGGTTTAAATCCACGTTTAACTGTATTTGTGGGTTTTTGGCAGAAACATCTATCTCCCCCACAGCGTTTATTGACTTTACGTTGTTGTTGGTAAGCGAAGTGTTTATCCTGTATTTTGTGAGGTCTTCATTGCCGTCAATTTTTAAATCCAAATCGCCGAAGGGAATTTCGTTTATATTAACGTCATCAATGGTAACGGAACTGTTGGGATAATAGGCTCCATTTTTCTGAAGAAAATCAAACTTTCCGTTCAAATTTCCTTTTAGGCGCAGACTGTCTATTTCGGGAGTAACATCACCAATATTCACATCCTTAAAGCGAACCTTTATATCTTTATAAGTGGAATCTCGCAGTATCCCCGCCATTTGTATTGATTGTTCATTGTGGCTCAGTACCAATGAATCTATTCGGATTTCCTTGAAATTATCGTCAAAGACAACTTTGTTCAAACGGTTGTTCTTTTCGTTTAAATACCAAACATTGCCTTTATAGGTGATGTCTGATTTTTTTACACCAATAACCGATTTTCCCTCTGGATTAATAGTGTGATAAAGCGAAAGGTTGAAAAGGTCTTCTTTCTTTGTTCCACCCTTAAACTCAGAACGCACATACATCGTATCGTTCAAGGTTTTGTTGATGATGTTCACATCCTTCAAATTATAAAACCCCGTGTAAACTGAATCGGCAGATATATAGGTGTTGTACAACGGATTATCATTATCTACTTGAATATTTAACTTACTGATGTAATAGTTAAAAAGAATAATTTCAGGCGAACGGAAATCCAGCTCAAATTTGGATTCATCGGATGAAACCGAACCTTTTATTCGTGTATTGTCACCTAGTTTCAGCTGTGGCACAAATACATCCACAATTTTGTTGTAAACCACAAATTCATAATTTATATATTGGTTGGTGGTCACTTCCTGTGGAACATAATTCGCATAAATACTGGCTATCCCGTTCTGAAAAAGGTTGGGAATATCCTCGATCAAAAATTCCCCTGAAATCCTTCCATTTATAATATCTGGCGAATTTATTTCAATGGTTCGCACAGGGCCATTAAAAGAAGAAGTAATAGTAAAATCGTCAAAATAAAAGTTGTCGCGTTCGTTTTGATAAAATGTTTGGCTGAAATTGATGGTCCCTACTACGTCGTCAATAGTCTTTCCATCCATATCCACCATTACTTTTCCTGTAAATACCGAAATACTGTCGCGTTTTATAAGGTTCAATTTATTCAATTCGGCAAATTCAACATCAGCCTCAAAGTCAAGATGGTTCGTTTCTTTTGAAGCGTCAATCAATCCTTTAAACTGAAGTTTTAAATTAGGGTCGTCAATGGAAAGCTCCCCATTGAAAAGTGGATTCTTCAACTTGCCGGAAACTTCAATGTTTTGATAACTATATCCTTCAAAATCAAAAGATGAAATAGTTCCGGAAATTTCGGTGTTCACGGTGGTTTTGCTGAATCCGCGACCATCAAAATCAAGATTTCCGGTCATTTTTCCCAGCGAAGTGGTATTAGCTATTTTACCGAGATTGAAATCTCTCAATACCACATTTCCTTTATAAAAAGCAATGTCAATATTGTTGATATTGCCCATTTTTAAATCTAAAATAGCCTGGCCTATTCCACTTCGAAGGTCACTTTTCGTGTTCAGTTCATTGCCAATAATTGAAGTATTCCCGCTAAAGTTGAAACTACCCAATTCTTTCAGTTCAGCAGGCACCACATCGCCCAAGACCCGTGGCATAAACCTTCGTAAATCAAAATAATTCGTGGAAATGCTATGGTTTTTAGCAGTAATGGCGTATTCCTTCTCTTTGTCCAAAATATTCTGAAAAGCATAATCCCCTTGAATATCGGTATCGCCAGTTTGCAGTTTTAAATTGTTTACGGTAAAATTATTTAGGGTTCCTTTTAGTTCGGTGTCCAGCAAAATCAATTGGTCAGGACCAAATTCGTTATAAAAAGCGTTCAAGTCGTTTGTAGCCACTTTTGAATCTTTCAAATTAGCCGTTATCACCACTTCATTCACAAAATCGGCCATTCCGTTTTTGGAGTAGTCCAAATCCACATCGCCCACAATTTTAGATTCAGTGGTTTCCAAATTCATACTTTTCAACGTAATATTTGTTTCGGTATATGAAAAATCCGCCTTCAAATTTTTAATGGT
This sequence comes from Aequorivita sp., assembly GCA_036724225.1. Lineage (GTDB taxonomy): Bacteria > Bacteroidota > Bacteroidia > Flavobacteriales > Flavobacteriaceae > Aequorivita. Next base: position 384 of record DAIMFZ010000122.1, on the reverse strand, counting down.
AATTCCGCGTGCGGCCACTAATGACAGTTCTTTAATATTGGCTTTAACTTCTGGGCCATTAATCTTAAAATTATCCGCAACTATATTCACCCTGTCCAAAATGAAAATGTCGGGGTTTTCAAGATTTTCGTCAGTAATTTTAACTCTGCTATTGGTCAAAGTTACATCATTGCTAAAAAGTGAAAAAGGGGAAGCACTTGGTTCACCTGTATCAAACTTTTTAGCAAAAATGGAAAGATTGTTGGTTTCCTCGTCTTTGTAAGTTTTAACGTAGAGTTTGGCGTGGTCCAGCGCAATATTTCCAAACCCCAACTTGCCTTTTATCAAATTTTGAAAACTTATAATATTGGTCTGCACCTCTTTGTTGTAAATCAATGTATCTTG
>DAIMFZ010000121.1:0-7297 GCA_036724225.1 Aequorivita sp. | reverse complement strand
AATTGTCAATGTTGTTATCTATAATTTTAGTTGCACTAAAAGTTCCCATGCCATCCAAATTTTCAAACCAAGCCAATCCCGAACCATCAGATGCCGAAACAACATCATTATCGCCATCGCCATCCAAATCTGCGGCTATTGCCGAAAATGCCCCATCGGCGTTATTTGATACATTTTTTCGGGAACTAAAACTTCCCTGTCCATCCAAGTTCTCGTACCATATCACTTTATCAAGAGAAAATGCAGTTGTTATAACATCAAAGTCGCCGTCGTTATCCAAATCTACCGAATAGATGGAATAACTTTGGTCAAACAGATCTGTTTCAATGATATTTGGAGGCCCAAAATTTCCCAAACCGTCTAAATTCTCAAACCAAGCAATATGAAAATTTCCAGTTCTTGAAGAGGATATAATATCTTTATCTCCATCTCCATCTATATCAGCTGCGAAAGCACCTGTTACCGTCTCTGTCTCCGTACTTATTATTTGTTGCGGACCAAATTGTGAGTAAGAATATGAAAATACAGATATAAATAGTATAAAAAGTTTGCTCTTCATTATGAGTATTTTAACCATGGAAAGGAACAGCCCCCAAAATCTAAATGGGAGCTGTCTTTAAAATTATGTAGTTTAATTTTCTTTGTAAATTACGTTTTCTTCTATTGTTCCATCATAATAATCTTTTTTGATATTATAAAGACCTGAATCTAATTCATTAATCAAAACAGGGTTATTGATGCCTACCGAATCCTTTGGAGTAATGGTAACATTGCCATTAAAAACCCCATCATTAAATCTTGTAATACTGCCACTTTTTGGTTTTATGTCGGAGTTGTCATAACATCTTCGCAAATTCATAATAAAGAATAAGGTAAGGTTGTATATCTTAAGATTTATTAAAGATATAAAATTATCCCAAATATCTGATTCTCTTAAATTTTTTATACCATTAAACTTTGAATTATAGAAAGCAAAACATTTTTGTAAATACTTAAATAAAAGCATATGATTACTTCAATTTAAAATCTGAAGAATTTTTTGAAGGTTTCAACGGTCTTCCCAAAAAATAAAATTAACACCCAAAAAATTGCCCAACCCCCTTTTACCCTGTATTTTTGCTTTGCGAAAAAAATTTGTGTAAATGAAGAAGTATTTAGTCCTCGGCATCCTTTTTATACTGCCCATAACGGCGTACATCTTTTTTGCCATGAGCACCAATCATTTTAAACCCTTGCCCATCATTAGCCAGTCCGTAGCAGAGCTGGACGGTTTTAAAACCCTCGATGGAAAACCGGTGCAATTGGAAAACCGCATTACCGTTTTAGGGTTTTTTGGCAATAACTTGGAAGCCCATAGAGCTTATGCCTACAATCTTGCACAGAAAATATACAGTAAAAATCACGGGTTTAAGGAATTTCAGTTTGTCATTCTTTTACCCAATGGCGCAGAGGAACAAGCCCGAAGTATTGAAGAAAAACTAAAACAGGTCGCTCCCACCGATGCTTGGTTTTTCGCTTTTGGTGCCGATGAGGACATCACGCGGGTTTTTCAATCGTTGAATTCAAACATAACCTTGGATCCCGATCTTTCAACCCCTTATGTTTTTATAGTGGACAAGGAACGAAACCTCCGCGGCCGTGATAACGACGAAGAGGAAGGCATAATGTACGGTTTTGACTCCAGCAACATCGCCGAGATAAACAACAAAATGAGCGACGACGTAAAAGTGCTTTTGGCAGAATACAGACGGGCTTTGAAGAAATACAAATCGAATCGGGAAATATAAATAAGTTGGCAGTCGCAGTTTTCAGTCGCAGTTCTAAGTAAAAACTTTACGAGAAATAAAATGAAAAAGAATTATTCATATATAGGCATTTCCTTCATCATTTTGGTTTTTGGAATTTGGGTGGTGCCGAAAATTGTAGCCACACTTTCAAAACCAGACCTTGCTTTTATCGAAAAAACCGGGGAAAAAGCGAAAGTTCCAGAATTTTCCTTTACGGACCAAAACAGAAAAACAATTACCAATAACGATTACAAAGACAAAGTATATGTGGTTGAATTTTTCTTCACCACTTGCCCCAGCATTTGCCCAATTATGACAGAAAACATGCTGAAAATTCAGGATGAATTTATGGGTAATCCAAAAGTGGGAATGGCTTCATTCTCCATTGATCCAGGGCACGACACGCCCGAAGTATTAAAGGAATATGCCAAAACCAAAGGCATTACAAAACCACAATGGCATTTATTGACGGGACCAAAAGAAGAAATATTCAAACTCGCCAATGAAGGTTTCAATCTCTATGTAGGCGATGCTGCCGAAGTGGAAGGTGGTTTTGAGCACTCCGGGTTTTTCGCATTGATAGACCAAAACGGCAATATCCGTTCTCGAAAGGACGAAAACGGAAACCCAATTATTTACTACGACGGTCTTGACGACAAAGGAATTCAAATGCTGAAGGAAGACATCAAAAAACTTTTATAGCAGATGCAGCCTTCCAAAGTAAACACAAAAAAATATAACGTTTGGATATGGATTTTCTCCATCGGCATCCCCGTAACGATTGCGGTTTTGTTTTCCGTGAAAATTCCGGGTGTGGAAAGATTGGGGTTTTTACCGCCCATTTATGCAACCATCAACGGAATTACGGCTATTCTTTTAATAACCGCAGTCTATCAAATTAGAAAGGGAAACCGCAAAACCCACGAACGTTTGATGAAAACGGCAATTGGATGTTCCGTGCTGTTTTTGATTTTGTATATGACCTATCACATGACTTCGGATCCAACTATTTACGGCGGGGAAGGGATTTTAAAGCACATTTATTATTTTATACTTTTAACGCATATATTGTTGTCCATCGTCGTTATTCCTTTTGTGTTGATAACATACATTCGGGCCATTTCGGGACAGTTTTACAAACATCGAAAAATAGCGCGGTTCACCTATCCGCTTTGGCTGTATGTCGCAATATCGGGAGTGATTGTTTATTTAATGATTTCGCCGTATTATTGAATAGAAAAAAGAGAATAGAAAAAAGAGAATAGAAAAAAGACAAAAGAAACAGGAAATATGAAACTCAAAATTCTTCTCACCATATTGCTTCTTTTTATAATTGCGCTTCCCGCCGAAGCCCAATGCGCCATGTGTCGTGCCGTTCTTGAAAGCGAAGAAGGAGGGCAAGCCGCAAAAGGCATCAACAACGGAATTGTTTATTTAATGATCTTCCCCTACCTGCTTATCGGCGGCGTTGGCTACGCAATCTACCGAAGCCGAAAAAAAGCACGCGAACAGGAAACCGAATGATTTTTCTCCCTTTACTGTAACATTTGGCGGTTTTTAAAGTCTTATTGAAAACCGAAACCTATAATCTTTTCAAGTCTTAACAAGAATTTCACAATAATAAAGATGTTTCCCCTTTATTTTGTAATCCAACAATTTTCAGGATGATAGAAATCAAAAACCTTCACAAATCGTATTACATGGGCAAGAATTCGCTTCATGTTTTAAAAGGAATAAATTTTACGGTTTCCGAAGGCGAAATGGTTTCCATCATGGGTTCTTCCGGTTCGGGAAAATCCACTTTACTGAACATTCTCGGCATTCTCGACGAAGCGGACGAAGGCACTTACACGCTGGATGGTACCTTAATAAAGGATTTAAATGAAAAAGTTGCAGCACAGTACCGCAACAAGTTTTTAGGGTTCATCTTTCAATCCTTCAACCTTATCAATTACAAATCTGCACTGGAAAACGTGGCAATGCCGCTCTATTACCAAGGCGTAAAACGAAACATCCGCACCGAAAAGGCGATGCACTATCTTGAAAAAGTAGGACTGGCCGATTGGGCTTCGCACCTTCCCAGCGAACTTTCCGGAGGGCAAAAACAACGTGTGGCCATTGCCCGTGCTTTGGCCAGCGACCCAAAAGTATTGCTTGCAGACGAACCCACGGGAGCATTGGATTCTAAAACTTCGCGTGAAGTAATGGAACTCATCCAAGGCATCAACGACGAAGGGAAAACCATTATCATTGTTACCCACGAAGACGATATTGCACACATGACCAAGCGCATCGTAAACCTAAAGGACGGAATTATAATTGACGATTCCAAAGTGACCCAAGTTCGCGCAAAAGCTGAAGCCTATGTTTAATATTGAACGCTGGCAGGAAATATTTGAAGCAATTGGCAAAAACAAATTGCGAACGTTTCTAACGGGGCTTTCAGTAGCTTCGGGTATTTTTATTTTGGTCATTTTGCTCGCCATTGGCCAAGGAATGTCCAACGGTGTTGCAAAGGAATTTGAAAACGATGCAACAAACCGCATCAGCGTTTGGACCAATGTAACTTCAGTACAATACAAAGGGCTAAATCCTGGTCGAATTATTGAAATGGACAACCGCGATTACGAAATGGCGGTCGCAAAAAACATCGATAAACTGGATCTCAAATCTGGAGTTTACAGCCGCTGGGGACAATTGACCACCTACAAAAAGGAAAACGGAAGTTACCGAGTGGAAGGCGTTCGCAGTGATTATCAATTTTTGGAAAATGAAACCTTGGTGGCTGGAAGATATATAAACAAAAGCGACCTGAACAATTTTGAGAAAATAGCCGTAATAGGAAATCAAGTGTATTTGGATCTTTTTAAAGATAAAAATGCACTCGGAGAATACATTGATATTGGAGGCATAAAATTTAAAGTCGTTGGTATATATAGCGATCCCGGTGGTGAGCGTGAAGAAACCCGCATATTTATCCCCTTGACAACCGCGCAGCGAGTTTACAATGCTGGCGATAAGCTTCGATCCCTGGCTTTTACACTTCAAAAGCAGGATAAATATGAGGATGCTTTGGCAGCTTCCGAAGCATTTTCGGCACAATTGGAAGCAGATTTAAAAGCGAAACACACCATTGCACCAACAGATGAAAGGGCTGTAAACATCAACAATACGTTGGAAAATTCCAAAAAGTTTTACGATCTCAACAATATGATTCGCTGGTTTTTTTGGGGCGTAGGTATTTGTACCATTATTGCAGGAGTGGTGGGTGTTAGCAACATTATGCTTATTATCGTTAAAGAGCGTACCAAGGAAATCGGTATTCGCAAAGCCATCGGCGCACAGCCGTGGTCCATTATTTGGATGATATTGCACGAATCAATTTTTGTAACCGCAATTGCTGGTTTTGTGGGGCTAATATTCAGCTTGATTTTGTTGCAATTGGTTGGCCCTTTCATTGAAACGGCTTACATCAGCAATCCTTCAGTAGATTTTTCAGTAGCTATCACAACGGTTGTTATACTTGTTTTTGCAGGTGCTCTTGCTGGATTTTTTCCTGCCTATCGGGCAGCCAATATTAAACCCATAGAAGCTTTGCGCGATGAGTAAACTTTTCAGCAGAGACAGTTGGGCAGAAATCATAGAAGCCCTTAGCAGCAACTGGTTCAGGACGGTACTCACCGCCTTTGGAGTACTTTGGGGTATTTTTATTTTAGTGATTTTGCTTGCCGCTGGCAATGGTTTGGAAAACGGTATAAAACAAGGTTTTGCTGGCATGGCAACCAATTCTATGTTTATGTGGACCCAAACCGCTTCCCAACCCTACAAAGGTTTACCAAAAGGACGCAGGTACAATTTCAAAACAGATGATGTTCCAGCAATAAAACAAAATGTTGACGGACTTCGTTTTGTTTCCCCAAGAAACCAATTGGGCGGTTTTCGCGGAAGCAATAATGTTGTGAGAGGTCTTCAAACAGGGGCATTCAACGTGTATGGCGATTATCCTGAAATAATTAAGCAGCAACCCATGGATATCACCTCGGGCAGGTTTATTAACTATTCCGACATCAACGAAAAGCGGAAAATTGCTATTATAGGCAGCGGCGTGCAAAGTGCTTTGTACGAACCAAAAGAAGAAGTAATTGGTTCCTATATCAAAATAAATGGGGTCAATTTTATGGTGGTCGGAACTTATAAAAAGAAAGGTAACAACGGCGATCCAGAAGAAATGCAAAAGGAAATTTACGTACCGTTCACGGCCTTCTCCCAAGCCTTCAATATGGGCGATGTTGTGGGCTGGATGGCAATTACCGCTGAAGATGGTTATTCAATAACTGAGCTGAAACCACAAATTTTTGATTTAGTCAAAACACGCCACAGTATTAATCCAAACGACGACCGCGCAGTGGGTAATTTTGACCTTTACGAAGAATTCAGCAAGATAAACGGCTTGTTCACAGCCTTAAATTTTGTAGCCTATTTCGTGGGGATTTTGGTGCTGCTTTCGGGAATTATCGGCATCAGCAACATCATGTTAATTGTGGTGAAAGAACGCACAAAGGAAATTGGAATTCGTCGTGCTTTAGGCGCAACACCTTGGAGCATTCGCTCGCAAATTCTATTGGAATCTATATTTTTGACCATCGTTTCGGGAATGGCTGGTATTGTTTTGGCAACCGCCGTGCTTTGGCTAGTAAACTATAAGCTCAGCACTATGGACACCAGCGAAATGATGTTTATAAACCCATCGGTCAATATAGGCGTTGTGTTTATTGCTTTGACCATTTTGATAGTTTCGGGGCTTTTGGCAGGGTTGATTCCTGCGCAGAACGCCATAAAAGTAAAACCTGTTGAGGCATTGAGAACTGAATAAAATAATTGAAGTTTAATTAAAAAATTCCTGCCTTCGCAGGAAATTATTATGAAAAAAACAAAAACCATAATCATCCTTGTCACCATAGCTGTATTGTTCATAGGCTCTATGTATTGGCTATATTCCAAAAACGCAGAGGACCCAGTTGTTTACGAAACGGAGAAACCTGTAATGGGTTCCATCGTGAAAAAAACCGTGGCCACGGGAAGCATCGTGCCAAAAGAAGAAGTGCTTATAAAACCCAACATTTCAGGTATTATCGACGAAATTTTTGTGGAAGCGGGTGAAATTGTAAAAGCTGGCGACCTGATTGCAAAAGTGAAAGTGGTGCCCAATGTTTCGTCTTTAAACAATGCGAAAAGCAATATTAACAGTGGTAAAACACAGGTTGAAACTGCACGGCTCGCTTTAGAAAATCAAAAAAATATCTATAATCGTCAGAAAGAACTGTTTCAAAAAGGAGTAATTTCCGCCAATGAATTTGACAATGCACAACTTGCTTACAACCAAGCACTTCAAAGATTAAAGCAGGAACAGGTTGGCCTCACAGCGGCAAACCAAAATTACGACATCGTAAAAACAGGAACCACAAGCGGCATGGGCGCTTCGGCAAATACTGAAATCAGGGCTACCGTTT
>DAIMFZ010000120.1:0-7317 GCA_036724225.1 Aequorivita sp. | reverse complement strand
TTTTTATTTGGTCCCGACAGCTATCGGGATGGTGCTTGAAATCTGGTGCTTCCCCTTTTATAGGTATTTTGCATCAAACCCCAGCGGCAGTAAATCCATTACGGAAGCAACTTTAATGATTTCTCCCGTTTCACCCATAAAGTAGATGGCGATTGGACTTTTTTGTTTTTGCTCATACTCTGCCAATGATTGGCGGCAGGAACCGCAGGGAGCAATGGCTTCCGAAACCTTGTGGCTTTCAGCACGGACAGTAATGGCCATAGCGGTAATTGTTTCATTTGGAAAATTGGCACCCGCATTAAAAACCGCAACCCTTTCAGCACAAAGACCTGATGGGAAAGCTGCGTTTTCTTGATTGTTTCCCATAACCATTTCACCTGAAGAAAGACAAAGTGCTGCCCCCACCCTAAAACGCGAATAAGGCGCATAAGCATTTTCACGTGCTTGCTGCGCCTTATTCATCAGTTTTTGAATGTCTTTTGGAAGTTCTGAAATGGTTTCAAAAACTTCTAACTGAATTTCAATTTTTTGTTTTTTCAAACTACTAATATTCGTCGTAGGTATCGCCAAAGTTGAAGGTCAAGCCAAAACGGAGTGTACCGTCCAAGGGACTGTTTGCCAATTTAGAGGTTGAAAATAAATAAGAAATGTCTATGTTGATTGCAGTATAACGGAAACCTGCCCCAATAGTTGCAAATTTTCTTCCACCCTTTACATCGCTTTCATTGAAGTAACCACCTCTAAAAGCGAAAACATCCTGGTACCAATATTCAGCACCTAAAGCCCAAGTGAATTCTTTTAACTCTTCACTGAAACCATCGGGCGCATCGCCGAAGGATGAAAACATACCGCTAAAGAAACTTTCATTGTAATAATCATCTTCGCTGTTTATTTTTCCATCACTATTGGAGTCGCTGGGGGTTGGAACCAATAATTTATTGACTTGCGTTGAAACACCCACTTTGTTGTATTCATCAAGGATGAAATCGAACCCACCACCAAGTGCAAGGTTTGTTGGAAGGTTACTTTCGGAGCCTACTTCGTCATATTTTAGTTTTGGACCGATGTTGGAAATATTGAAACCCAATCTCCATCGGCCATCAAATTCGTCATAAGGTATTTCTTCACTCTGATAATAACCCGCAACATCTACAGCCACTGAATTTGCGGCGGAAGCATCGGCAATTGCGGATTGCAATTTTAAATCTGAACGGATATACCTACCCGCAACGGCCATAGCAAAACGCTCGCTAAGACGAAGGGAATAGGAAACATCAAAAAGGAGTTCGTTTGGTTTAACAGGCAAAGGTTCCTCTTCAGCAGTTTGGCGGAGTTCGATTTCTCCATTGCTGAAATAGCGGAAACTTGCGGCAACGGCACTTTTCTCGTTCAAACGGTTATAGTAGGTAAGATTTCCCAAAAATATATCGTTTACCAATTTGCTTAAATAGGGAGTATAGGTAAGTCCTACACCTTGTTTTGATAAAGAGAAAGCATACTTCGCAGGGTTCCATTGTTGCGAAAAAGCATCAGCGGAAGTGACAACCCCAATATCGCCCATACCTCCTGAACGTGGGTCAGCACCTATCAACATAAATGGAACACCTGTTGTAATTACTCGATTTTCGATTCCTGTGTTTGCATCGTCTGGTTCTTGTGCAAAACCCTTAAAGGCAACTAAACCTATTATAATTGGAATAAATATTTTCTTCATATTAATTAATTTTGGACAAATATAATTTTAATTTTTAAAGGATAACAAGTTTCTCGAATTTTTCAACCCTTTGATTTGTTAACGTAGATCTTACGGTTATCTTATATACATAAACCCCTTTTCCAATGCGGTCGCCAAAATCATCGCGACCATCCCACTTAATATCGCGGCTCAAATAAATGCCCGATGGTGGCAAGGTGGCGTTATGTGTCCAGACAACTTTTCCGGTAACGGTAAACACCTGTACTTGTACCTCAAGCGTTTCGTCCGGCCTATTGTGGTTGAACCAAAATTCGGTATAGTTCACAAAAGGGTTTGGATAATTTAGCACTCGAGTAATTTCCAGTTTTCCATCGCCGGCAACAATAAATTGTATATCGGCAGTAGACGAATTGTTGTAAACGTCCCAAGCTTTCAAGGTAAGGGTGTGCAGTCCGTCTTCGAGATCGCGGAATTTATAATGTGTTTTTCCTTTTGTATAATCATCCACATCTGCTTGGTAAAATTCATTTAAAAGAAAAGGATTGGATTCATCGCCATCCAGAGTAGCAACAATATCATGGCCAATTCCGCTGGCAGTGTTTATTCCATTTGGGTCTTCAAGTTTTGCGATCAGAATAGGGGAATCGTCAGTGATTCCGCCGGAAACGAAACTTTCATCGTTCATATAAAGCTTAATTAATGGACCTTCGTTATCCTCGGGAGCATTTTCATTGAGACCGCCTACGTTCATATCTAAATTTACACCGGTTTGGTCTTCCAAGACGTTATCCCTTTTTGCGTACAGACTTACTCTTCCTTTGCCCACGGGTATTTGTATGTCGCGCGGCACCACGAATTCAAATTGAAAAACACCGTTGGAAATAGTAGCCTGCCCGTTAAAAAGCCCTTCCCCCAAAGTTTTGAAATCCATAAATCTATTATTGTGATCATTATCCAAAGTTCGTCGCTGTACTTTTTTGTCATAGATTTTGGCTTCCAAAACACCATTATAATCTGTCATTAACATACCAGACGCATTTAGCACTTCGCCTTCCAGTTTTATTTTGCTCAAGGCTTTCAGTGTGTCGGTGGCTTGATCAATGGGAACACCATTCAATTTTGTTAAGCGGATACTCTTTTTTGGAAAAGCGAGATGCATTGCGGGATCACCAATATAAAACACTACACGTCTAAGCGGATCGCCGGGACCGATTTCATTTTTGGATAAACGCAAACCATCGGCAGGAGTATTGGGCTTGTCTGTGCCAAAACCGAAAAGTTGGTCCGCCAAGGTTTTGTTGAAATCTACACCGTCATTGATAAAAACTGCACGGGTAGTAGTAACCAATGAAATAGCTCCTCCTTCCCTATTTTGATAGGTAAGTTCTCCAGCAGTTATGCGCAAAGGGTTGTCAAATTTTGTGAATTCACAAGTAACGGTAACGAAACACGGAAGGTTGTCCTTGTTTTTTAATTCCTGTGCTGCTTCTTTGGTGTAAATAGCTTCGTGTGCCAAACCATCTTCCCCCCCGTGACCAAAATAATCCATAATTATAGCTCCAACTTCAATGGCACTTTTAATGGCATCATTAACTTCAGGATAGCGATTACCGCCTGCGGAGGCTTGCTGTTGGTAGGCATCTGTATGGATTTTTTTTACATTTACAAAAGGTTTGTTCAATTCAATGACATCGCCGAGCTTATCCAATTCTTTTTCTAAAATATCTTCATTGGGCTTATCAACATCATCAGAGATAAGTACAAAATTGTTCCTCCAATTGCCGTAGGAAGCTCTTTCGTTGTACCTTATAATTTTGTCCACCATTGCGTTTGCCAAGGAAACATTGTCAACAACAATTCTTCCTACTGCAATATCCAACATGTCTATATCTCCACTCTCGTTTCCTATTGTACCTTCCCAAGCGTCCAAACTTCCAAAGAAATCATCAGACATAAAGGAATTGCTTATACTTGTTCCCGTAAGCGTGTGAAAGCTGGGAACGTCATTGTTATTGTTGGCAAGACGGTTTTTATAATCTATGGATGTATCACCCATTATCCCCAAATATTTTAAGCTTTTAGAAGGTGAGGAAGCATTGTAGTAAACATATCTAACAAAATTCCGGATGGCACTTATTTCCTGTCGGCCAGAACTGAATTCCTCGTAGATTTTATCAGTTGTTACCACTTTCACATTGAGGCCGTTCATTTCTTTGTTGTGCTGCGCCAAACGCAATGCGGGCTGTATAAGGAATGGTGGTGCAATAATAATGTAATCAACATCCTTGAAATTTCCAGATTCATCGTTAAAAATTGTCCCTTTCAGATTTTGATTTTGAACTGCAGATTGGGCAATTTTTGTGGGTACATAATAATTATTTGGGTTCACGGCCACATAGTTTCGCACTTCTCCAAGAGTTTGTTTAAAACTGAAAGTGGAAGCGTTGCCTTCATTTTGTTTTGAAGTGATAAATTGAAAATCGGTAACATCCCAAACCTGCGAAAATTCTGTTGCATTGCTTATTTGATATTCTCCCACACCAGAAGTTGTTTCCGCCGCATTGTATCGAAAAGCCAGTTGCCCTCCAGCCCCCATTAACTGCCGCATCGCCCATATACCAATATAGTCTAAATAGGCAATACTGGATGGATTGCCATTATTGTTGTAAGCCAAATCCACTTTAACGGTTGAACTGCTCGCAGGAACTTGAACATCCAGAAAGACTAAGCTCAGCAAACCACTATCTCCCAACCCTGAAAAAATAAGTGGATCCAAACTTGTGCTATTTATGGAAACTGCCATCGAAGTTGCTTTTTCGGAGGCCCCTGCTGCTTTTACTATCAGCCTCATAGGCTTGCTGGCCACTATATTGGGGAATTCAAAACTATAGCTCTGTTCATTTTCAATATCAAAACGGTCCCCGAACCACTTTCTTCCTAATTTGGTAGGGCTGAATTCATCTTTTTCATGAAATTGGTATTCATCAAATTCATTAATGGCCAAATCGACATTTCCAGTAGGTTCCATCATTGGCGTTACACGTTTTCCTGCTTCGCCGCCAGCAGTTACGTAATAAAATGAATCGTCGCTATACGGGTTTAGATTAGAGTCGTTTTCCGCCACATAGCCTTCGGTACTGGTTCCATAAAACAAAATATAATCGCCACCGTCAAAGCTGCCGTCTTCTTCGCCAGAAACTTGAATGGCATTTTCGGGAAGATCAAAAAAGCGGGTAAATTCACTTCGCAATGGCAAAGATTGACCGCCATTTCCATATACTTTTAGGCTTCTGGGGTCAATGCCATCTGTGTTCATCCCTAAGTTGTTCAGGAATGTCTTGTCCATTTTATAAACGCCAGTTTTTTCAACCTTAAATTTGAACCACTGTCCAGTGGCTAGGACCGAATTGGTCAAAGTTGGCGGATCATTGCGTTTTTGGGGGCCGTATTTATAATTTATATCAAAAGAAAGTACCTTTTGGTAACTGCCGTTATTTTTAATGATGGGTGTAATACTAAAAACAGTGTAAAGCACTTCTCTTGCCATAGTGCTTGCAATGTAGTATTCCAGTTTGTTTGGTAAGTTTTCTGGGATTATTTTTTTAAGCTCTTCGGAAGAAACCGCACCAAAACGGACGTTGCTGACAACCACGGAATTTGGGTCTGCAAAAGCTGCGTCTTTCCACTGTGTGCCGTAGCGTACCGATTCTTTGTTCATTTGAAGCCTAAGCCTCTCCAAAGCCATTTCAGAGGAGGTCAAAGTTGGTTTTCCATCCCCTAAACTCTTGGCAGGAGAATCGGCATCGCCCCAATAAATTGTTATACTTTTTGACTGCGCTATACCCAATAAAGGCATCGCCATTACAACAAAAAGAAGTATCACTTTTCTCATTAGTACCATTAACGCTCCAAATATACACTTAGTATAGGGCAACATTTTAAACTTTTCAGCAAATTGAAATTAGGATAATAATTTTAAAACTAATACGTTTGCATACGGGATTGGTATTAAAACCTTTCAAAAACCCCACAACGCAATAATAGCAAAATATTATTGTGTTTTTGTCGTTAATTACTATATTGCGAACCCAATTTTATCATATTTGAATTTATGATGTTAAGAAAAAACCTAGCGTTAAAGCTATTTGTTACAGTTCTGATTGCCTCACTTTTTGTAGGTTGCAACAAAACCAGAGACTATAAAAACAGTTCCCGGGCCACGGGTTGGAAGATGAACGCCAAAGAAGGCGGCTTCCAATACAATCCCAAATCTAAAGAACAAGAAACAGGGCCAGGCCTTGTATTTGTTGAGGGTGGGACGTTCACAAAAGGAAGGGTTCAAGATGACCCAATGCACGATTGGAACAACTCCCCAACCCAGCAGCACGTTCAGTCATTCTATATGGATGAAACCGAGGTGACCAACCTTATGTACCTTGAATATTTGGATTGGTTGAAAAAAGTTTTCCCCCCTTCCAATGAAAATTTCCGCAGAATATATGAAGGAGCCGTTCCAGACACCTTGGTTTGGAGAAACCGTTTGGGCTTTAACGAAGTAATGACAAACAATTACCTTCGCCACCCTGCATACTCGGAATATCCCGTGGTTGGCGTTAGCTGGCTTCAAGCGGTGGAATTCAGCAATTGGAGAACAGACCGCGTTAACGAAATGGTTTTGGAACAAAACGGCATAACGGCACGCAACGCTCGTTATGACGTGGAACCAGGTGCAACTTTTAATACAGAAACTTATTTAAACGCCCCAACCCTTACTTACGGCGGAAATGACTCCATTACCCGTGGTGGAAAAAAATCAGAATCCATAGCCAAAAGAAGCAAAGACAGCACAAATCTTTACATCCAGCGCAAAGATGGATTGTTGCTTCCTGCATACCGCCTTCCTACCGAAACGGAGTGGGAATACGCTGCACTTGGATTAGTGGGGCTCCGAAACTACAACGTTTACAGAGGAAAGAAAAAATATCCATGGGAAGGGCAATACACCCGTTCCGGAAAAAGAAGATCTCGAGGCGACCAATTGGCAAACTTTAAACAAGGAGATGGTGATTACGGCGGTATAGCCGGATGGAGCGATGACGGAGCCGATATTACTGCCCAAGTAAAATCATACGAGCCAAATGATTACGGTCTTTACGATATGGCCGGAAACGTGGCAGAATGGGTTGCAGATATTTATCGCCCAATTGTGGATGATGAATTTAACGACTTTAATTATTACCGCGGAAATGTTTACACCAAAAATGCTATCGGCGAAGATGGAAAAGTGAAAGTAGTAACCATGGATTCAATAATCTATGACACTTTGAGCAACGGTAAAATAGTTGCTCGCAACTTGCCTGGCGAAATACTTCAAGTACCCGTGGACGAAAACGAAACGTATTTACGAACCAATTTCTCCCAAAGTGATAACCGCGATTACAGAGATGGTGACAAGTTATCTTCCCGTTACTATCAATCCTTTTCTGAAGACATAGACGAAGGTGGTGGAAGCACAAAACGGATGTACAATGCGCCAATCCAAAAAGTATTTACAGACAGCACAGGTACAATGGACCGGCAATACGACAAATCTTCAAACCGTACTACTTTGATTGATAACG
>DAIMFZ010000119.1:0-7325 GCA_036724225.1 Aequorivita sp. | reverse complement strand
TCTCAATCCGAAAGAGCCCAACCATGCACGGCGTTTCCGGTGGGTTTTTTGCCAGTACTTGAGCGGCAATTTGATCGAATGATGGACGAGACATCGCAAACGCCACTCGCAATGGCCAATTGGAAGTCATCACGGAAAAAAGTGATGTCCAAATAGCCGAGTTTAATGTTTTTTATTTTGTATTCGGTTTCAAGCAAAGTCTTCAGTCTTTCTGCTAAATAGATGCCTCGCGGCTGGATTCCGATAAGTACTGTTTTGGAAAAATCGTCGTGTTTTTCGATCAATTGGCAAGCCAAACGGTTAAGCGCAATGTTCATCTCGGTTGCGTTCAGTAACACTTTTTGGCTCATAGGAAAGTCTGAATTGTATTCAGGGAGCAAAAATACAATTTTTTTTCATTTATAATATTAAAGATTTAAGGAAGCTTTACCCCTCCGCCTATCGGCATACCGAAGCAAGTTCGGCACAGGCTCTTCCCTTGAAAAAAGGGGAGGAAGCTTTCAATTAAACCCAAACACATAAGCACAAAAAAAGCCTTCAGTTTCCGAAAGGCTTTTTATTACTTATAAATGCAACGATTATTTTTTACCGTCCATTCTGTCTTTAAGCTCTTGCAATTTTGCATTGGCATCACCAAGGGTTGGTTTTGCTTCTGCTTCGGCTGCTTCTTGTTTTTTCACAGCTTCTTTTACAATTTTAGCTTCTTCTTCTTTGTGAACAGCCATATGTGAAGCTACCACTTTCTTGAATTCTTTGTTGAACTCAATAATTTGAAATTCTGCCTCATCGCCTTTTTTCAACATAGTACCATCTTCTTTTTCAAGGTGGCGGCCAGGTATGAAAGCTACAATGTCATCGTTGAATTTTACGGTTGCACCTTTGTCCACTACTTCTTCAATTTTAGCAGTGTGCTTGGTTCCAACGGCAAATTCACCTTCGTATTTATCCCAAGGATTTTCTTCGGTTTGTTTGTGACCTAAACTAAGTTTACGGCCTTCAACGTCCAGTTCCAATACAACCACTTCAAGTGTATCACCAATGTTGGTAAATTCACTTGGATGTTTGATTTTCTTGGTCCAAGAAAGATCACTAATGTAGATAAGACCATCAATACCTTCTTCCAATTCAACAAAAACACCGAAATTGGTGAAGTTGCGAACAATACCTTTGTGGCGTGAACCAACTGGGTATTTTTTGGTAATATCAGTCCATGGGTCTGGAGTCATTTGTTTGATACCAAGACTCATTTTGCGTTCTTCCTTATCCATTGTAAGGATAACCGCTTCAACCTCATCACCAACATTTACGAAATCCTGTGCGCTGCGCAAGTGCGTGCTCCAAGACATTTCGCTAACGTGGATAAGGCCTTCAACGCCTTCGGCAACCTCAATGAACGCGCCGTAGTCTGCAATAACAACTACTTTACCTTTCACTTTATCACCAACTTTCAACTCTTCTCCAAGAGCTTCCCATGGGTGAGGTTTCAATTGTTTAAGACCAAGCTGGATACGTGTTTTATCTTCATCAAAATCAAGGATAACAACGTTCAATTTTTGGTCAAGTTCAACGATCTCATTTGGATGGTTAATACGTGACCAAGAAAGGTCTGTAATGTGAACAAGTCCATCAACACCACCAAGATCAACAAATACTCCATATGAAGTGATGTTTTTAACAACACCTTCAAGCACCTGTCCTTTTTCAAGTTGGCCGATGATTTCTTTTTTCTGTTCTTCAATATCCGCTTCAATAAGCGCTTTGTGTGAAACAACAACGTTTTTGAATTCGTGGTTGATCTTAACCACCTTGAACTCCATTGTTTTACCAACGTAAACGTCGTAATCACGAATTGGTTTAACGTCAATTTGCGAACCTGGTAAGAAAGCCTCGATACCGAAGACGTCTACTATCATACCGCCTTTTGTGCGGCATTTTACGTAACCGTTTACGATTGTAGCTTCGTCGTGGGCAGCGTTTACGCGGTCCCAAGCCTTAATGGTTCTAGCTTTACGGTGGCTAAGAATAAGTTGACCAGTGCTGTCCTCACGAACGTCTATCAATACTTCTACCTTGTCACCAACTTTCAAATCTGGATTGTAACGGAATTCGTTCAAGGAAACAACACCTTCACTTTTCGCGTTGATGTCAATGATTGCATCACGATCCGTGATGTAAACCACCTTTCCTTCAACAACCTCGTCATCCAGTGTGTCAACGAAATTCGCTGCAACTAGTTTTTCGAATTCTTCCAACTTACCGTCGTCGATAGGATCAATGCCTTCTTCGTAGTTGTGCCAGTTGAAATCAGCGAGGAATTTTTCAGGATTGCTCTCTTTAAGCGAAACTTCCTTTGCTGGTTTTTTGGTTTCTTCAGTTGCTACTTCGGCAACTTCAGTAACTTTTTCCTTCTTTGCAGGCTTTTTGGTTTCCTCTGTTTGAGTTTCTTCAGTTGCTACTTCGGCAACTGTATTGTTTTCTTGTTCTGTTGTAGCTTTTTCTTCAGCTACATCTTTGTTTGCTTTATCAGCCATTTGTTTGTAGAATTGATTTTTTAAAGCACCGAAGTTTCGGGAAAACCTTTTAAAATCAATGGTTTGTATTCTGCGCTGTTACAAGATTTTTAGGCGACTATCCCACAGAAGGGTTTGTTTTTGTTTTGTTTCAGTTCCTCTTATTCTTGTCTCGTCGCTAAGAGGGCTTTGTCCTCTGAAGCATTATTGCGTAAGAGGGGCGCAAAAATAAGGTTTTTCTTTTGAAAATCAAAAGGTTTGGAAATTGAAAGTTATTTTTTCTGAAGAAATAATTAAAATTCAAATTTGAATTAAAAAATTTGAACAACACCCTGATAAACGCCCTCGATTAATTTTGAATAGTTTAGAATTTCTTTACATTGTTGATTTTATTCACTTAATGCAAAGCGATTAATTTGTTTGATTACAAATAGTTATGCGTTTAATTATTTTAAACATAAAAAATAATTTTCTATATTTATGTTCTCTAACTTATCTTTTAATTATCCTAAATTATGAAAAAGCAACTACTCCTTTTTTCCATTTTTTTATTCATTTCGGATAATATTTTTTCGCAATCTTTTTGTGATGCACCAGCCTATTCACCCAATTGGGATTTATTGGTGAATACCCATAGGTTTGCAGATTTCAGTAATTATTCTTTTTGTGTAACTATTTATATTCATATAATTCGCAAAAGCGACGGTACTGGCGGCCAATCTACAGCAAATGTTTCAGAAGCAATGTCATACCTTAACAGTGCATTTAATCCCCATTCTATTTATTTTAAATGGGGCGGTCCTATAAATTATATTGATAACACCACACTATATTTTAATCCAGGAGCTGTATGGTCTTATCCCGATAATGCTGACGGAGTGGATATCTATTTATTCGACGATTCTGTGGGGCATCCCATCGATGGATCAGGATATGGATCTACACAAGGTGTTGCTATTCATCAAAATTTTTTATAACAGGGTCTTACAAAGGTCTTCTGCAATATCCATTAGTCAGATCTTATGTAATCGCCCACGAAATGGGCCATGTTTTTAATCTGTGGCATACACGCCATGGTACGGTATATGAATCCGGTGATCCAAATGAACGCCAATGTACAGAATGGGTAAATGGGAACAATGGTGGGGAGTGCGGAGATTATATTCCCGACACCCCCGCAGATCCCGATATTGCCTTTAATGTGGATTATCCATCCTGTGATTGGACAATAGTAAAATATGATGAACATGGCGATTAATACGACCCGGATGAACATAACTTTATGGCCCGGACCCATGTTGCCTGCATGCAATATTTTACTTATGAACAAATGAAAAGAATGAAATCGGCTCTAATGGAAGTGCCACATCTTCAAGATGCTTCTACAAATGTAGATATACTTAACCAACCGTGTTCTTCATTAGGACTATTATTATATTACCCCAATGCTGCCGACAATGAACTGAACCTTGATTTAAGGGATAAGCCCTCAAATACATATGCCTATATGATGTACGATATGAATGGTGTGGAAGTACTTTCAGGAGAAAGCCCTAATGTTTTAGAAACACTGGATACTTCGGGTTTATCGAACGGAACTTATTTCCTTCATTTCTATGAGAATGGAGAAGTGATTATTAAGCATATTATTATACAACATTAAATTGGATTAATTATGAAGAATTTGTTATTAACAATATCCCTATTACCTTTTTTGTCATATTCCCAATACACAATGGTGCCCGATCCAAACTTCGAAAACTTTCTTGAAAACAACGGAATGGGTGATGGTATTACAAATAATGGACAAGTGCTTACCGCAAATATTGAAAATGTAATCACGTTAAATTTAGATTCCCAAATTGGAGTAACAAATTTAACGGGTATTGAAGATTTCCAAGCGCTTGAATGGTTTGATTTTAGTTATAATCTGGTAGAAGAAGTGGATCTTTCACAAAATACAATGCTTAAAACTCTCGGCTGCACCTTTAACCCACTGACCAGTTTGGATTTATCCAACAATACACAATTGGAATGGATAAGCTGCCAAGGTAATTACTTGACCAGCTTGTTGTTAAGCACGGCAAACTTAATGACCGTGGAATGTTTTGAAAACCAATTGACAAGTCTTGATGTATCAAATGCACCCTTATTGAACCATTTGGACTGTAACATCAACCAAATTGCCCAACTGGACGTAAGCGGCAGCCCTAATTTAGAGCAATTGATAGCATGGGCAAATGCGTTTACCGAGATAGACGTGAGCAATAACCAAGAATTAACCTATTTAAATTTGGGTGGCAATCATATCGAAAGTATTGATTTATCACAAAACATTAATTTGATTAGTTTTTTAGCTCCATACAACGCTCCTTTGATCCATCTGGATATCCGCAATGGCAATAATGCAAACATGAACGGTATTAACGTAACTGGCACCAATGCCTTGAAATGTGTATTTGTGGACGATGCCAGCGCCACCTATCTAAACAATTGGTACATAGACCC
Source organism: Aequorivita sp. (assembly GCA_036724225.1). GTDB lineage: Bacteria > Bacteroidota > Bacteroidia > Flavobacteriales > Flavobacteriaceae > Aequorivita. Next base: position 2,307 of record DAIMFZ010000119.1, on the reverse strand, counting down.
ATTTACAACATTTGTAAATAATGAGGCAGAGTGTGATGCGCTGAACGTGCCCTCTTTTGAAAAGGACAGACTGGTTATTTACCCCAACCCCACAACGGGTAACCTTACCGTTTCGTCCAACAAAAGTGCAGAATATACCATAACGGACGTGAACGGAAAAACCTTGAAAACTGGAAAATTCAATTTGGGACTTTCAAGAATAACCATTGATGAGCTTTCGGCCGGGCTATACTTTTTTAAAATAAGAACAGATTCAGAAACACTAACAAAAAAAATAGTAAAGCAATAGCCTAAAACAAGAGCCCCTGCCCGCCTTCGTCCGTTTTTGAATCGTTTTCGTCGTTTGAATCGTTTATATCAGAATCGTTTTCGTCTTCGGAATCTTCTTCGTTTGAAGCCATATCCTCCTCATCCACAACGTCCATTTCCTCTGGCTCAACTGGTTCGGGGGCTACGTAAAGAAGCGGTTCCATCGTGTTTATTTCCAAAACCTTTTCCTTTGTAAGTTGGTTGCCCATTGCGGTAATTCCTTTAACCGAAATGAATTCCTCCAAATTCAGCTCCATATTTTCTTCGCGGTCCTGCCCTCTTTTTTTAGCGAAAATAACTTCCGCCATCGGGCGATAATCGGTAAAAATCTTTTCGAGATATGAATTTGGATGATCGGAAATGATTGTTTCTTCGCGATCGGGATGTTCAATAAAGAAACGTTTCACATAAAACAATTCCTTTTCGCCTTCCCAATAAATAGCGCTCAACGGTTTTTTTGGATCCCATTTTTCCAAAATAATCATATCGTCATCAAAGCGCAGCTGAATATCTGGAATCACGGTTTTCACAACACCTTTTTGGTTTACAATCAGCAATCGGTCTTCTTTTCGGAATTCACCCAAAAGCTCGCCGCGCTCGTCCACATTCAATCGCTGCACCGAATCGTCAAACCATATTTTACGGGGTTTCAGCGTTGAAAGGCCCTTCTCCTTCAATTCAATTTTTTTGATGGAATACTTGGTTACAATATTTCCTTTTGAATTTCTTCCTTTTACCAATTGATCTGTAAAATCAAGGTCGAATTTCAGTTTTTTAATACTGCCGCTTTGGCGTAAATAAATGGTAACCACTTCCGCTTCTCCATTGGGATTGGCAGTAAAATAAAGGACTTTGGAACCTTTTGTTTCATTGGTCATATCGTATTCCTTGTCACGCGTAGTGCCAGTTACGGCAAAGCGTTTCACGTAATTTGCCCCTCGTGCGCCGTCGCGATACACCATATTGTAAATGGTGCGTTTGTCTTTCTTCTTGAAAACCGCAACGTGGATAATCCCTTTGCCCACAAATGTTTTTTGATCCACTTTAGTGATCATCATTTTTCCGTCATCCGTGAAAACGATGATGTCGTCAATATCGCTGCAATCGGTAACGTATTCGTCACGTTTTAAGCTTGTACCCACAAAACCTTCCTCGCGGTTCATGTATAGTTTCGTGTTGCGAATAACAACTTTCGTCGCTTCAATATCATCAAAAGTCCTGATTTCGGTTTTTCGCTCCTTTCCGGCGCCGTAATCCTTTTTCAGCCTTTTAAAATAATCAATTGCATATTCAATCAAATTAGCCAAGTGATGCTTTATTTGAGCGATGCTATCTTCCAGTGCCTCAATCTTTTGCTGGGCTTTGTCTATGTCGAATTTTGAAATACGTTTGATTCGAATTTCCGTCAAACGCACAATATCTTCTTCAGTAACGGCGCGTTTCAAATGTTGGATATGTGGCTGCAAGCCTTTGCCAATTGCCGCAATTACGCCTTCCCAAGTTTCTTCTTCCTCAATGTCGCGGTAGATCCTTTTTTCAATAAAAATTCGTTCCAAGGAAGCGAAATGCCATTGTTCCTCTAACTCATCCAATTGAATTTCAAGTTCACTTTTCAGCAATTGAACCGTGCGGTCCGTGCTTACGCGAAGCATTTCGGAAACCCCAACAAACAATGGTTTGTTATCCTCAATCACACAGCCCAAAGGTGAAATAGAGGTTTCACAAGCCGTAAATGCATATAGCGCATCAATGGTTTTATCGGGTGAAATTCCGCTGGGCAAATGGATTTGAATTTCCACCTCCGCTGCAGTATTGTCCTCTATCTTTTTGATTTTTATTTTCCCCTTTTCGTTCGCTTTCAGAATGGTGTCAATCAGCGATGAAGTATTGGTGCCAAAGGGAATTTCGGTAATTATAAGCGTGGTTTTGTCCAGTTGGTTTATGCGTGCCCGACTGCGGATTTTCCCACCACGGAGGCCATCATTATAGTTGGAGATA
>DAIMFZ010000118.1:0-7340 GCA_036724225.1 Aequorivita sp. | reverse complement strand
ATGCAGCCTCCAACAATTCAGTGGACGATATCCGAAATTTAATAGACCAAGTTAGAATCCCGCCACAGGTGGGCAATTATAAAGTCTATATTATTGATGAGGTGCATATGCTTTCCGCAGCAGCTTTCAACGCCTTTTTGAAAACCTTGGAAGAACCGCCCAAACACGCCATTTTTATCTTGGCAACTACTGAAAAACACAAAATAATCCCAACCATACTTTCGCGTTGCCAGATTTTCGATTTTCGAAGAATCGGCGTCCGTGACATAAAAGATCATTTGGCCGAAGTTGCAAAAGCCGAAGGAATAGAAGCCGAAGACGACGCCCTGCACATCATTGCCCAAAAGGCAGATGGCGCTTTGCGCGACGCGCTTTCCATTTTTGATAGGGTGGTTAGTTTCGCGGGAAAAAATTTAACCCGTCAAGCCGTTACCGAAAACCTAAACGTGCTGGATTACACATGGTATTTTCAGATTACCGACTTGCTTTTGGAAAACAACATTCCCCAGGTTTTGGTTACTTTCAACGATATTCTTTCCAAAGGATTTGATGGCCACCATTTTATTATGGGCCTTGCCTCCCATTTCCGCGACCTTTTGGTGAGCAAAAACCAAGAAACCATAGAATTATTGGAAGTTGGCGAGCAGGTAAAAGCAATGTATTTTGAACAATCGCAAAAAACGGGATCACAGTTTTTGATTGACGGTATTGACCTTGCAAACACCTGCGATCTAAAATATAAAACCAGCCAAAACCAAAGGCTTTTGGTTGAACTTTGCCTAATGCAGCTTGCTTCCCTTACTTTTCAGGGCGAAAAAAAAAAGTTTAATAACAACGATCGCTTCGTAATACCTCCCTCCTATTTTAAAAGTGAAAAAATTACTACGGAAAAGATAACTTCCGCAGGAAGCATTTCTCCTCAATCTTTAAATAAAGTTGAAGCTGAAGTTGAAGCTGAAGTTGAAGTTGAAGTTGAAGTTGAAAAAGTGAGCGAACCTTCCGAAGAGATTGGCACTGAAAACAACCAACCGAAAACCGACAACCGAGAACAGACAACTGACAACGAACAACCGATTAAAGTAATTGAACGCCCCCAGATTTTAGCGGAAAGAAATGCCCAAAAAGTTTCGGCTCTTTCCATGAAAAGCATTCAAAAAAAGCAGGAAATGAAACAGGAATTGGTGGCCAACCAGCCCGATGCAAAAAACCTGCCCGTCATTGATTTTTCCGAAGAAGACATGAAAGCTGCCTGGTCCGAATATACCGCTAATGTTGAATGCGACGGGAAATTCAACCTACTTTCACATTTAACGATGGGCATTCCAAGGTTGGACGGTTCAATCATTCACCTTGAATTTCCAAACCAAACCATAAAAACCGAAGTGGAACGGGCAAAATTTGAACTGCTCGGTTTTCTGCGTGAAAAACTTCAGAATTACGATATAGATCTGGACATAACCGTAAACGAAACCACCGAAAAACGGTATGCCTACAGCCCCCGCGAAAAATTTGAAAAAATGAAGGAAATGAACCCACTGATTGAAAGGCTGCGGAAGGAATTTGATTTAGACGTATAGCTATAAGCTGGGTCGTTTCGGCTTCGCTCAACAACCGTAATCTGTTCAAAAAAAAACCTGAAACCTGAAACTTGAAACTTTAATATGTTAGGTTTAAAACTTCCCACAGACCCGCGCTGGGTCAATATAGTTGAAAAAAACATAGAGGACATTCTTACCGATCACGCTTGGTGTGAACAGAAAGCGGCTTCCACAGCGGTTTCGCTTATTGTTGGCTTTCCGGAATATACAGATTTGGTGCAGGAAATGGTCGTCTTGATAAAAGAGGAAATAAGCCATTTTAAAATGGTGCACGACAAAATTTTGGAAAACGGCTGGGTTTTGGGCCGCGATAGGAAAGATGAATACGTGCTTCAGATTGTGCAATACTTCCCAAAAGGAGGAAGCAGGACAACCCAATTGGTAAACCGTTTACTGTATGCAGCACTTATAGAAGCCCGCAGTTGTGAACGGTTTAGACTTTTAAGCGAAGAACTGGAAGACAAAGAACTTGCTGAATTCTACCGAAAACTGATGGTCAGTGAAGCAAACCATTACACTATGTTCCTCAGTTTTGCCCGCCAATACGGCGACAGAAAAGAGGTTGACCAAAAATGGAGCGATCTTCTTTCCTTTGAAGCTGAAGTAATGAAAGATCTCGGCAAGTATCAATCCATACACGGGTAAGATTTTTAAAACCTTCGAAATAAAAATTAGAAATAGAAAAAAGCATAGATTAAATCACCGTCCAAAATATCGCTCTTGTATCATAAAATTATAAAATATGAAAGCAATTCTCACCGTCTGCCTCCTCGTACTTTCCAACTCCTTTATGACCCTCGCTTGGTACGGCCATCTCAAATTTTCCGAATGGAAATGGTTCAGCAAACTCGGCCTTATTTCCATTATACTTATTAGCTGGGGCATCGCGCTCTTTGAGTATATGTTTCAGGTTCCGGCAAACCGCATTGGCTACAATGGCAACGGCGGCCCCTTTTCGCTCTTGCAGTTAAAAGTGATACAGGAAGTAATCACCCTCGTAGTTTTCGTAGGCTTCACGCTGTTGGTTTTTAAAACGGAAACGTTTCGGGTAAACCATGTAATATCTTTTGTGCTTTTAATATTGGCGGTTTATTTTATGTTTAAAAAATAAGAAATGCAAACAAACAAAAAGTCCCATTGGGAAACAGTTTACAATACCAAAACCCCAGAACAAGTAAGCTGGACGCAGGAAGTGCCGAAAACTTCATTGGATTTTATCAATTCGTTTAAACTTGAAAAAACCGCCAAAATCATAGACATCGGCGGCGGCGACAGTAAACTTGTGGATAGTTTGCTGGATGAGGGTTTTGAAAACATTACCGTCCTCGACATTTCCGCAAAAGCCCTCGAAAAAGCACAAACAAGACTCGGCGACCGCGCAAAAAAGGTAACGTGGATTGTAAGCGACATCACAGAATTTAAACCCAAAACAACTTTCGATGTCTGGCACGACAGAGCAGCTTTTCATTTCTTGACAACACCCGAACATATTGAAAAATATATCGAAACAGCCACCAACGCAGTTACTGGTTATTTAATAATAGGAACCTTTTCAGAATACGGCCCCACAAAATGCAGCGGTCTCGAAATCAAACAATACACCGAGGAGCGACTGACTGCAAGTTTAAAACAAGGATTCGAAAAAATTAGTTGCAAAACCGAAGACCACAAAACCCCATTCGGTACAATACAGAATTTCCTATTTTGCAGTTTCAAAAAACGATAACTTGCAACTTCAACAAAACAAGTCCACAAAACCTAATGAAACAAATACTACTCTTTATTTCTCTTGCAATAGTTACTTTTTCCGTTCACGGCCAAACCACAAAAAAGGTACTATTTCTCGGCAACAGCTATACCGCCGTCAATAACCTACCGCTACTGGTTAACAATATGGCCACCAGCACCGGCGATGTTTTAATATACGACTCCAACACCCCTGGCGGCTACCGTTTTATGGATCACGCTTCCAACCCTACATCGCTTGCAAAAATAAATTCCAACACCTGGGATTATGTTGCGCTGCAGGCACAAAGCCAAGAAACATCCTTGGGCCAAGCGCAGATGGAAGCAGAAGTGTTCCCGTTTGCGGAATCCTTGAGCAACGCCATTAGGGCAAATAATGAGTGTTCGCAACCGTTATTTTATATGACTTGGGGCCGAAAAAATGGCGATGCCGCCAATTGCGCCGTCCGACCTTGGGTGTGTACTTATGAGGAAATGGACGATGTAATTAAAGCGACCTATATTTTTATGGCTGAAACCAATGAAGCGGAACTTGCACCCGCAGGAGCCGTTTGGCGGTATATTAGGGAAAACCATCCAAGCATAGAACTGTATTCCAGTGACGGTTCGCATCCGTCCTTGGCGGGCTCGTATGCCGTGGCCTGTGCATTTTACACGGTGATTTATAAAAAGGACCCAACTGCAATTACTTGGAATTCAACTCTCCCAGAAAACGAAGCCAACCTCTTGAAAATGGCTGCCAAAACAATTGTTTTTGATGAAATTTCCACTTGGGATTTTACCCAAAACCCAATCGCGGGTTTTTCCGAAGTCATCAATGGCGGCGAAGTAGCATTCACAAACACAAGCAGCAGTTTTGACACCATATTCTGGGACTTCGGCGACTCAACCACCTCTACCGAAACCGATCCCGTTCACACCTATGCTGAAAGCGGCACCTATACTGTTTCCCAAACAATCGCGAAATGCGGAAAAACCGACACCAAAACCAAAACTTTAAACATTACTGTTTTAAACACAGAAACCTTTAAACTAAAGGCATTAAGTGTATATCCCAACCCTACCTCCGGAAACCTAAACCTAAAATTTGATAAAACCTATAAGGAAATAATCAGTGTCATTTCAGACCTTTCGGGAAAAACCCTGCTAACAACTTCCGCCAATAATGTAGCCGAATTAACGCTGGACATTTCTGCCTTAAGCAAGGGAATTTATATACTGAACGTAATTGCTGACGATGGTTTTTACATAGAAAAAATAGTTAAAAAGTAAAAAAAAAATTAATACTTATTGGTTATTGCCTAAAGCCTAAAAAAAAGCTCCTTTCCATAAAAATCTTTAAAAAGAGAGGTTTTTGGATTATATTTGGAAGTAAGAAATCAATACAGGATTTAAATATATAATTAGGAATAAATGCGATAATGTATTTATGCACATGTTGGCAACAATACCAAAAAAAAATAAAAACCTTTACAAAATAGAAGATTTTTTAAAATTTGATAAAATTGAGAACCAAATAAAAATAAAATTGGAAATTGAAATGTGGGAATTATGTGTTTAGCGAAAAATTATGGATTGAATTGTTTTTAGATAATTACAATAAAAATTGGAGCAATTATAAAGTGAAGGAATAATAAAATATTGTATTAACAATAGATTTTAAATGGCTAGACCGAAACTACTTTTGAGCTACATCATAATCGGAATATTGACAATTCTTGTTTCCTGTTCTTCTTCTAATAAAGTCATATCTGAAAATGGAATAGTTTGTAAAGAAAATTTAGTTTTTAAGAAAGTATTTTTTGAGAATATTCAAAATGTTGAAAACTTACTTTATGAAATCCAAGGCGAATCTCTCAAAAACTCATTAAACTTTATTGGGAAATATACCAAAGTCTCATTTGAATCTATGGCCAATTATGCTCATACTTACCTGGCTGGAGTATTTTTCGAGGATAAAAAAGTGTGGCTGAAATGGTATGAAGATAATAAATGTAAAAATATCCAATTTAAGGAATAAGTAACACAGAAGTACTGTTGCCAACAAAGAACCGAAATAAAAACCAAGCATTTTCTCCATTAAATTTCGGCAAAATCTTTCCTGGTATTGTTGAAGTGGAATAAAGCCCTCACTACAGTGGGCGTCCAGCCCGTGTTCTTCGTTAGCTTTCTCATGACACAACATTGCTCAATGCACAAGTAAATAACCCACTTCCAGAAAAGATCTTTAAAAAAAGCGGTTTTTAAGTTATATTTGAAGGTAAGAAACCAGTATAGGATTTAAACAGATGAAAAGTGAAAACAAATTAATCGGCGCAGGTTTGCTCACTGCAATTACAGCTTCATTATGCTGTATTACACCTGTCTTGGCTCTCATTGCAGGAACTAGCGGAATTGCCTCAACATTTTCGTGGTTAGAACCTCTTAGACCGTATCTGATTGGCTTGACAATTTTAGTTCTTGGATTTGCTTGGTATCAAATATTAATCCCGAGAGCTACCGGGACTAAAAAAGAAATCGATTGTGAATGTACTACAGATGACCTGCCTGCCGGCAAGGGACGGAAACCAAAATTTATTCATTCAAAAACCTTTTTAGGAATTGTAACTGCGTTTGCAATTGCAATGTTGGCTTTCCCCTATTATTCAGGAATTTTTTACCCAAACACAGAAAAACAAATAATTGTAGTGGACAAAGCGGACCTTAAAACCACTGAATTTAAAATCAGCGGAATGACCTGTGAGAGCTGCGAAGACCACGTAAACCACGAAGTAAATAAACTGATCGGAATTGTAAACTCAAAAACGTCATACGAAAATGGGAACGCAATCATTGAATTTGACAGAACCAAAACCAATGAAACGGAGATTGAGAAAGCCATCAACACAACAGGCTATAAAGTGACCGGCAAAAAAGAAAACGAATGAAAATTGAATTAAAATCTGAAATCACTTGTCCAAACTGTGGCCACAAAAAGGTAGAAGTTATGCCAACAAACGCTTGCCAGTTCTTTTACGAATGCGAGAAATGCAAAACAGTCCTAAAACCAAAGGAGGGTGATTGTTGTGTTTATTGCTCTTATGGAACCGTGCCTTGTCCCCCAATTCAAAAAAACAAAAGTTGTTGTTAAAACCGTGCTTCTGCATGCGTCTTGCCTGAGTTTCTCAGCAATCAAACTCGCCAAAAAAAGCCGTCTTGGCTAAAATACAGAATTTCTCAATTGTAATTTCAAAGAAAAGTTGGTGCTTAAATAGCTGATTTTTAATACCTTTGGTAATAACTAACCAAATAAATGACTCGTAACGCAAGTGCTACGTCATTTCTACACTCCTATGAAAACATACACAATAAAAAGCGGCGACTCCTTAGGTTCAATAGCGTTCAAACAATTAGGAGCAACATCCAAGTGGCGCGAAATTGCGGAATTGAACAATATTGTTAACCCAAGCAAAATTGAAGTGGGCCAAGTATTGCAATTGCCAATTGAAGGTGAGCCCGAAGCCAGTACACAAAGAGCGGACGTTGTTATTATAGAAGAAGACCCGCGGGTGTATTATCAATACCAAAACAACCCTGCCAAAAACTTTCTGGGTAAAAAATTCAGAAAAGGAATTTTTAGACAAGGCGTACATAACACAGAAAAATTCATTCAGGAAAACCCAGCATTACTAACCGATCTCAAAATCAGTAAATCCGAAGTGAATGCCTTATTGGCCACTTCAGAAAACGAAGGCAATCTCGATGCCGTCAATACTTGGGACAACTCCTTTATGAGTTTCGGCATGTTTCAATGGACACTTGGCCCAGGCGATGCCCAAGGCGAATTGCCTGCCCTTGTTAAACTGGTAAAGGAAAAATACCCCGATGCCTTTGTGCAGTTTTGTGGCCAATTTGGGGTTGATGTATCAACTGATACTAATAACACTTATGGATATTTGATCTATAACAACAAAAAAGTGAACTCCGCTGCCGACAAACAATTTTTTCGCAGCAACA
>DAIMFZ010000117.1:0-7355 GCA_036724225.1 Aequorivita sp. | reverse complement strand
AGCAATAATGAAGGAAGCGCGAGAAATTAAAACCAAAATAATAGCAGACGCTAAAGAAGAAGCTAAATCTGAAAGTAACAAAATGGTTGCCAGTACACAAGCTGCTATTGAAAGTGAAAAGAAATCGGCTATCGCAGAATTGAAACAACAAGTAGCAAGTCTTTCATTGGAAATTGCTGAGAAAGTTGTGAAACACGAACTTTCTGACAGTGATAAACAAATGAAACTTGTAAACGAAATGTTGGGCGACGCCAAACTAAACTAATTTTCGATGAGCAGAGCAGCGATACGATACGCGAAAGCAATTTTGCAGAAAGCGAACGAAAACAACACTGAGGCTGTTTTATTTGGCGATATGCAATCTGTTTACAAAACCATTGAAAACAGCCGCGAATTGCAAGCCGTTCTTCAAAGTCCGGTAATCAAAGCCAACGATAAAAAAGAGGCTTTGTTGAAAATTTTTAGCGGACAATCGGAAATCACGCATTCGCTTATCCATATTTTGGTAGCAAACAAACGTACTTTATTGTTGGGCAATGTAGCCAAAAGCTATATCGATCTTTACAATGAGGAACAAGGCGTAAAAGTAGCAACCGTAATTACCGCCGTTCCTCTTTCCGAAGAATTGGAAAACAAAGTAATGGCCAAAGTAAAACAATTGACCGGTAGCGAAAAAGTAACCCTTACAAACGAAGTTGACCCAGCAATAATTGGAGGTTTCATCCTTCGTGTTGGTGATATCCAATACAACGCAAGCATCGCAAACCAATTAGGAAATTTAAAAAGAGAATTCAGTAAATCAATATAATAAGGAAATTAGGTTTAGTCAAACGTCTAAAATCTAGCATCTAATATCTAAATAAAAATGGCAGAAGTAAAACCAGCTGAAGTATCAGCAATATTAAAGCAACAACTTTCAGGCTTTGAAGCAAACGCTTCCCTGGACGAGATAGGAACTGTTTTAACTGTAGGTGATGGTATTGTTCGTGCATACGGACTTTCAAACGCTCAATACGGCGAATTGGTAGCCTTTGATAGCGGTCTTGAAGGTATTGTACTGAACCTTGAGGAAGACAACGTAGGTATTGTACTTTTGGGACCTTCAAAAAATATTAAGGAAGGTTCAACCGTAAAACGTACACAGCGTATCGCTTCGCTTCAAGTAGGTGAAGGTATTGTTGGTCGTGTTGTAAACACATTGGGTCAGCCAATCGATGGCAAAGGACCAATCACTGGTGTAACTTACGAAATGCCTTTGGAGCGTAAAGCACCTGGAGTTATTTATCGTCAGCCGGTTACTGAGCCACTTCAAACAGGAATTAAGTCTATTGATGCAATGATTCCCGTAGGCCGAGGCCAACGTGAGCTTGTTATTGGTGACCGTCAGACAGGTAAATCTACCGTTTGTATCGATACCATTTTGAACCAAAAAGAATTTTTCGATGCAGGAAAGCCTGTTTATTGTATTTATGTTGCGATTGGGCAAAAAGCTTCAACCGTTGCAAACATTGCTAACGTTTTAGAAGAAAAAGGCGCAATGGCTTACACAACTATTGTTGCTGCAAACGCATCAGATCCTGCGCCAATGCAGGTGTATGCTCCCTTTGCAGGGGCTGCTATCGGTGAGTATTTCCGCGATACGGGCCGTCCAGCATTGATTGTTTATGACGATCTTTCAAAACAAGCTGTTGCATACCGTGAGGTTTCCCTTTTGCTTCGTCGTCCACCAGGACGTGAAGCGTATCCTGGAGACGTTTTCTACCTTCACTCTAGATTGTTGGAGCGCGCTGCCAAGATAATCGCAGATGACGATATTGCAAGAGAAATGAATGACCTTCCAGAATCCTTGAAAGGGATGATAAAAGGAGGAGGTTCATTAACTGCACTTCCTATTATTGAAACTCAGGCGGGTGACGTTTCGGCATATATCCCAACAAACGTAATTTCCATTACCGATGGTCAAATTTTCTTGGATGGCGATTTGTTTAACGCAGGGGTTCGTCCAGCTATTAACGTTGGTATTTCGGTATCTCGTGTGGGTGGTAACGCTCAAATTAAATCAATGAAAAAAGTAGCTGGTACCCTAAAACTGGATCAAGCAGCTTTCCGTGAACTGGAAGCTTTTTCGAAATTCGGTTCCGATTTGGATGCTGCAACTTTAAATGTAATTGAAAAAGGTAGACGTAACGTAGAAATATTAAAGCAAGCTGAAAATGATCCTTACACAGTTGAAGATCAAATTGCGGTTATCTATGCAGGTTCAAAAAACCTGATGCGTAACGTTCCCGTTAATAAGATTAAAGAATTTGAAAGAGATTACCTAGAAATGTTAAATGTGAAACACAGAAACACCCTTGACGATTTGAAAGCAGGTAAACTTACAGATGATGCAATTGATGTTATGACAACTGTTGCGGCAGATCTTTCAGCAAAATACAAGAAGTAAAAATCTCCGTGACCTCTGTGCCTCTGTGGTGATATAATTTACCACAGAGGCACAGAGAACACAGAGTAACATAAAATAGAAATGGCAAATCTTAAGGAAATTAGAAACAGAATATCATCCGTCAGCTCAACTATGCAGATTACAAGCGCCATGAAAATGGTTTCTGCTGCAAAGTTGAAAAAGGCGCAGGATGCTATTACCGCAATGCGTCCCTATTCTGAAAAACTTACCGAACTTTTGCAAAACCTAAGTGCCACACTTGATGCCGATACCGGAAGTAAGTATTCAGACCAGCGCGAAGCCAACAAAATATTGGTGGTTGCTATTACCAGTAATCGTGGTTTGGCGGGAGCTTTTAACACGAACATTATAAAGGAAGCGCGTAACTTGGCAGCAAATACATTCGCTGGGAAGCAGGTAGATTTTATGACTCTTGGTAAAAAAGGAAATGATATTCTGAAAAAAACCGGAACTGTTCTAGAAAATAACAACGCTATTTTTGACGATCTTACTTTTGATAATACTGCTAAAATAGCTGAAAAATTGATGCTTCTTTTTTCCGAAGGGAAATATGACAAGATTATAGTTGTATATAACAATTTCAGAAACGCCGCTACACAAATTGTGATGAAAGAGCAGTTTTTGCCGATTTTGCCTCCAAAACCAATTGAAGGCCAAGAAGCAAAAACTAACGAAACTTTCTACATTTTTGAACCTTCAAAAGAGGAAATCGTTGAAGCATTGATTCCGAAGAGTTTAAAAACACAATTGTTCAAATCGTTACGTGATAGCGTTGCCAGCGAACACGGCGCACGTATGACGGCGATGCACAAAGCTACTGATAACGCAACCGAGCTTCGCGATGCGTTAAAACTACAGTACAACAAAGCACGTCAGGCTTCCATTACTAATGAAATCCTTGAAATTGTTGGTGGCGCAGAAGCATTGGCGGGATAGCGTTGGTAGATTCCGAACATATTCGGAGGACACTAATTACCTGAGTTAATTAAAGAAACCAACTGACCCTTCCAGAGTTTTAAACTTTGGAAGGGTTTTTTTTCAACTAATTTGTGAATTCGAAAAAAATTTGGAGATTTCATTAATCAATGTAAATTTGGATACCTTCATTCCAAATTTCTAAAAATGAAATGGATATTTTTAATACGCGGTACTAATATGGAAACTGATTCACTGAATAATATCCTTCAATCGCAACTGTAAACTCACATTGCCCTGCCATTCGTTTTCATCAATACAATAGGCCGCTTTGAAGGGTTTTCCGTTACAGGCGATATCTTGCTTTTCGGCCAGACCAAAACCTATTCCTGTAAATTGATTGGAATTTCTCTGCTTTACCACTACTCGAAGATGCGTTTTATCTTCGCCCACACATTTTCCCCAGCCCGTGTCTTTTAGGTTTTGCGTCATAAATGTGGGCGTCATATTTCCGGGGCCGAAGGGAGCAAATTGTTTTAGAATTCTGTAAAATTTTGGAGTGATATCCTGCAAATCAATCTCAGCATCTATCTTAATTTCAGGGATTAATAATTGAGGATTGATTGTTTCCGACACTACACGTTCAAATTCATTTTTGAAGTTTTCATAATCCTTTTCAAAAAGCGTCAAACCCGCTGCATACATATGGCCGCCAAACTGTTCAATGTGTTCGGAACAGCTTTCCAATGCATTGTAAACATCAAAACCTTTTACCGAGCGCGCGGAAGCGGCAAGTTTTTCGCCGCTTTTAGTAAAAACCAATGTTGGGCGGTAATACGTTTCCGTTAACCGTGAAGCAACAATACCAATTACTCCTTTGTGCCAGTTTTCTTGATAGACAACGGTGGTCATGCGTTCTTGTTCATTATTCTGAATTATTTGCCGGAGAGCTTCTTCGGTAATTTGCTTATCAGCATCTCTTCTATCCATGTTGAATTGTTCAATTTCAGCAGCGTATGTTTCGGCTTTTTCAAACTCCGTTTCCGTGAGCAAAGTCACGGCATGATTGCCGTGTTTCATCCTTCCGGCGGCATTGATTCGGGGCGCGATAATAAAAACCACATCGGTTATTGTGAGGGTATCTTTTTTCACCTGCTTCAAAATTGCCTGGATTCCTGTTCGTGGATTGCTGTTTATCACTTTCAATCCGTAATGTGCCAAGATTCTGTTTTCTCCTGTTATGGGGACAATATCGGCAGCAATTGCCGTGGCCACCAAATCTAAATAAAGCAGCAAATCGTCAATCTTTAGGCCTCTTTTTTCAGACAAAGCCTGAATCAATTTAAAACCAACACCGCAACCGCAGAGTTCTTTATACGGATATTCGCAATCTTCGCGTTTTGGATCGAGTACAGCAATGGCTTTTGGAATTTCCTTCCCAGGGCGGTGGTGGTCGCAGATTATGAAATCAATGTTCTTTTCGGAAGCGTACGCCACTTTCTCTATTGCTTTTATACCGCAGTCCAAAGCAATTATGAGCGAGAAATCATTGTCCTCAGCGTAGTCAATTCCTTTATATGAAACGCCATATCCTTCGTCATATCTGTCGGGAATGTAGGTTGAAATGTTTGGGTAATAGGTTTTTAAATAGGAAGAAAGCAGTGCTACGCTTGTGGTTCCGTCAACATCATAATCACCGTAGATTAAAATGTTTTCGTCGTTTTCGATGGCTTTTTCAATGCGGGAAACGGCTTTGTCCATATCCTTCATTAAAAAGGGATTGTGCAGTTCTTCCAAACTTGGGCGAAAAAACTTTTCGGCTTCCTCAAAAGTTTCCACTCCGCGCTGAATTAAAAGCGAAGCAATAATCGGTTCCACTTTCAAGGCTTTTGAAAGCGAATCCACTTTTTCAAGTTCGGGTTTTGGTTTTAGGGTCCAGCGCATATACTTCGAAAATTCCAAAGTTTAAAATTACAAATTCCAAACAGTGGATGGGTTGTGATTATTTATTTTAAAAAGGGGAGAGCTGTAAAATTACAAAATTAAGTTTATTGTTTAAGAGCTTTTCGTATTAGATAATTTAGTACATTGTAGGAATAATTCTCCCCATAACCTTTAAATTTTAGGATTATGAAAACACTTTTACTTTTTATCTTAGGGATAGTTTCACTTATTTCTTCAGCGCAGGATGGAAGTTTGGATACTTCTTTTGGAGATGGGGGAGTTGTGGTGACAGATATAGATAATAGTCAAGACTTTGCATATACAGTTGTCCAACAAACCGATGGAAAATTAATTGTATCGGGATCTAAAAGAATAAATAATGAGAATGACTCAATACTTGTTAGGTATCTGGAAGATGGTTCTATTGACTCTTCTTTCGGAACGGACGGCGTAGTTTCGGCAGATTTTGGGAGCGGTTTTTACGGGTATGAATTTTTATTTGTTGATAATCAAAATAAAATTGTAGCTGCAGGGAACCAAGATCAAGGTTCAAATACATTTTTTATTGTTGCAAGATATTTGGATAGTGGTCAATTGGACAATAGTTTTGGCGCCAATGGGATTGCGTCAATTCCTGGTGGTTATAGTATGATGCTTTTGGCGGATGGCTCATTCTTTTTAATGCGATTTTCTGCTAACGATGAAGTGTCTATCTCACATTATTTAAATGATGGCACATTGGACACTTTATTTGGCATAAACGGTATTGCTGTTTCAAATTATTCTGGAGAAAGTTTTGCGATTCGAGAAACAAAAATTGATGGCCAAGGAAATATTTTTGTTTTGGGCGCGCGCGATAATAATGCAAACTCAGATATTATTTTAATGAAGTTTCAGCCGGACGGTTATTTGGATACTAATTTTGGCACTAATGGCATAGTTTCCAAAAATATTGACGCTTTAAATACATTTAATTTTAGCAGTGCGAGTCTTGATTTTACTAATGATAATAACATACTGATTGCCGGAAGTTGTGGGGCGTGTGTAGATCTTTTCGAGCCAGTTATGCAGCCTTTCTTTTTAAAATATTTAAATGATGGTACACCGGACCCTAACTTTGGAGATAATGGAACCATTTTACATCCCATTTCCGGATTCTATATTTCTGAGTTGATAATACAGCAAAATCAAAGAATGCTCGTTGGTGGCAGGGTGCCCGATTGTTTTGAAGGAGGCGGGATTTATGTGCTTTCACGATATTTTTCGGGAGGAACAACGGACAATTCTTTTAATGGTGCATCACCACCCCTCGAATTTTATAACACAAAAAGTATTTCGCAAGAAGACGGAAAAATTGTGACTATTGGATATACATTGTGGTATAATGGCGAAGAAGATATTGTATTGCTTCGTCATAACAATAATCCATTAGCTGTTCCCGATTTCGAAAACCAAAAAACAACCATTTACCCAAACCCGTCAAACGGAGTTTTTACTATTGAAAGCAATTTCTATTCTGAGAAAGAGGCGTACCAAATCACAGACATTACTGGAAAAACTATTGCTTCGGGGGAATTGTGGGGCAAGCAAACCCAGATTGATCTTTCCTCGGCCCAAAGCGGAACCTATTTTCTGAAAACAACCAATGGCGTGTTTCGATTACTGAAAAATTAAAATAAGTCTTATTTTCTCCTTGGAATTTATTTTTTCCCCGAAACCACAACCACAATTTCCCCCTTCGGCGGCTTGGTTTCAAAATGTTTTAAAACTTCCTCTACGGTGCCACGGACAGTTTCTTCGTGAAGCTTGGTAAGTTCCCGTGAAACTGAAATTGGTCTTTCCGCACCGAAATATTCCACAAATTGGGCAAGTGTTTTGAGAAGCTTGTGCGGTGATTCATAAAAAATGATGGTTCGGGTTTCTTCAGCTAAAAGTTCGAGCCGTGTTTGTCGCCCTTTTTTTACGGGCAGAAAACCTTCAAAAACAAATTTATCATTCGGAAAACCACTATTTACCAATGCGGGAACGA
>DAIMFZ010000116.1:0-7385 GCA_036724225.1 Aequorivita sp. | reverse complement strand
TGGACAGGATCATTTTTGAAAATTATTTTTTCAAAATCAGATATTTCCAGTTTTCCTTTTAATGTTGGCATTTATGGCTGAATAAAATATTTTAATAATTTTTTGTCTTAAAATAATTTGATTACTTTAGATTGCAAATTTAGAATTTTTTAACAATCTATATCTTAATAATATGAATGATATTACTGTTGATGTGTTAATTATTGGTGCAGGGCCTTCTGGTTGTGTAGCATCTGCCTATTTAAAAAACAACGGGATTAGCTCCAAAGTGGTTGAAAAAAGCAAGTTCCCTCGTTTCGTGATTGGCGAAAGCCTTTTGCCCCGCTGTATGGATCATTTTGAGGAAACGGGACTTTTAGAATGTTTAATGGACCAGAAATACGAAATAAAATCTGGAGCGCGATTTTTAAAAGGCGATATTGTCTGCAATTTCGATTTCAGCAAAAAACACACTCCAGGCTGGGATTACACTTGGCAAGTACCACGTGCCGATTTTGACAATACTCTTGCAAAAGAAATTGTAAAGAAAGGTGTAGATGTTTCCTTCGGCCACGAAGTTACCTCTGTGGCATTTGATGAAAATGGTCATTCCACAACAACAGTTAAAACCGAAGAAGGAAACGAATATAAAATCAATGCGAAATTTATTATAGACAGCAGTGGCTACGGCCGGGTTTTGCCGCGCTTGCTGGATCTAGACAAACCTTCTTCACTTGAAGCAAATTCTGCAATTTTTGCGCATGTAAGTGAACCCAATCGGCCAGAAGGAGAAGAAGGAACCATTATAACTTTTGATGTGGTGAGGGATGAAGTTTGGCTTTGGGTTATTCCTTTTTCAAATGGAAATACTAGTATCGGCTTCGTGGGGCCAACAGAATTTATTGAATCTTACAAAGGGACAAATGCTGAAAAATTAAAGGAAATGCTAAAAACGTCTGACTATTATTATGATAGATTGATAGATTTGGACTTCCTTTTTGAACCGCATATTATTAAAAATTATTCTAAAGCCGTAAAACAACTCTACGGAAAAGGCTACGCCCTAACGGGAAATAGCGCCGAATTTTTAGACCCTGTGTTTTCATCTGGTGTTACTTTTGCAACAGAATCTGGCATAAAAGCAGCCAAATTAATAACCAAGGAATTGAATGGTGAAAAAGTTGATTGGGAAAAAGACTATACTGGCTATATAATGAAAGGTGTGGACGTTTTCAGGACATACGTGAGCGAATGGTACACGGGTAATCTTCAAAAAATATTTTTCCATCGCCCCGAAAACCCTGTTGTAAAAGAGCAGATTTGTGCTGTGTTAGCAGGCTATGTCTGGGATGAAACCAATCCTTTTGTAAAAAACCACAACCGCCTTGTAAAGACGGTTGCGAAGGTTATTGATATGGAAAATGAAAGTGTGCGCTAGCTACTTTTATTTGGCTTTTTTCTGAATGTTTGAAGCAAGTTCTTTTGCCAATTTTGCATAAGCTTCCGAAATGCGGTAGCCAGAATCAAAGTCATAACCCATGGCGCCACTGCCTTCCACTTTGGTGTATTCTGCAGCGAAAATAACATTGTTCGGCTCTCCGGTTTTGTAAACTGAAATAGTGGCTTCTATTTTTGAGTTTTGACGGACCACGCCCACATTGTAACCTGCATACATCAATGTAGTGTGCACTTTCATTGTATAAGCCGCACCAATGTCTTTCCCTGCTTTTACTTCACCATCATCAAAACGCTTGTTAAAAGATTCAATGAATTTAGGCTCATAACGGTTTTCACGGTCAGCAAACCAAGATTCCTTGAATTTCTCACCAGATTCTGGATCTTTTTCGTCTCTTTTAGACATTTTATCCTCCAAAAACTCTCCTTCAGACTTGTATTTTGGGATGGAAAGGTTTGAGTAATCAAACTCAAGATTGTAAGCGGTGATTCCTTTTAAATTTTTAAAATCACCTTTTGTTACTTTCACTTTTTGTGAAAACATCAAAGTGGTGCAAAGCAACACGACAATGAGCATTAATTGTTTTTTCATAATTGTTTTAATTAAGGGTTTTACGTATTGTAAACTTATTAAAATATTTTTCAACTAAAGATATAAACAACCTAAAGACTCAAGATTTGGATTATATATGAAGGAATCCCTATAACAGATTTCGTTGAATTTAAAAAAAAAGCGGAAAAGAAGTATCCCAACTTTTTTCATGATTGGGATTCACGTTAGGAAATGACAGCAACACAATAGGCTATTGTGTTGCTGTCACCCACAGTCACGTGGGTCAACAAGTTTTTTGATTATTTAAAGAAATTGTAGAAAATAAAAAAAACCAAACTTATTCATGATTGAGATATGTGTGAGGAAACGGCATAAGTATAAAAGCTTCCAGCTTTAATACTTATGCCACCCACAGTCACGTGAGCCAACAAGTTTTTTGATTATTTAAAGAAATTGTAGAAAATAAAAAAAACCAAACTTATTCATGATTGAGATATGTGTGAGGAAACGGCATAAGTATAAAAGCTTCCAGCTTTAATACTTATGCCACCCACAGTCACGTGAGCCAACAAGTTTTTGATAATTTGGGAAAATTGAAGCAAAAGAAAAAATCCCAACCTTTTTCAAGATTGAGATTTCGTTTTTGTTGGCCCACTAGGGCTCGAACCTAGACTCTTCTGTACCAAAAACAGACGTGTTGCCAGTTACACCATGGGCCAATTCCAAAAAAACTTGGGCCTTCGCCCCCCATAACTCAGCTTTCTTTTGAGTATTGGAGCGGCAAATTTAATACAAACTTTGGCTTGTACAAATATTTTGCTGCAAAAAATCACTTCCTTTCGCGCAAACTAACCTTTAGTAAAAAATATCATATCATATTGTACGTTACCTCAATTACATACTTGGGGCTATTTATATTATTAGTAAATTCGTCCCATTAAAATTTATATGTGCTTATGGGTTCTTTCAACTTTACAAAATGGAACAAAATCACGGGCTGGCTTGTCTTTGCGATTGCCCTCACTACATTCTGGCTAACGGTAGAGCCCACCGCAAGTTTTTGGGATTGTGGGGAATATATTACTACAGCCAGCAATCTTGAAGTTGGCCACCCTCCGGGAGCACCACTCTTTCAGCTTTTGGGCGCTTTTTTCTCCATTTTTGCACCCGATGCTTCCTACATTGCGCTCACCATTAACTTAATGTCGGTTTTTGCCAGTGCATTTACTATTCTATTTATGTTTTGGTCGCTTACAATTTTGCTAACCAATGTGGTTTCAAAACATCAAGAAATAGAAAAAACCAGTGCCATTGCCATCATTGGCAGTGCTGCTGTGGGCTCACTTGCCTTTGCGTTTACCGATAGTTTTTGGTTTAATGCCGTGGAAGCAGAAGTGTATGCAAGTGCTGCATTTTTAATGGCCGTGCTGTTTTATACTGCACTTCGTTGGGAACGCGAAATGCTGGAACCGCGCGGAAATCGTTGGATAATTCTAATTGCCTTCATCATCGGGCTTTCCTTCGGGATCCACTTTATGGCGTTGCTGACCATTCCCGCCATTGGGTTTTTGTATTTCTTCAAACATTACAAAACCATTACCGTAAAAAATTTCATAGTTGCCAATATAGTTACCGTAGCAATTCTTCTTTTAATTTTTAAACTTTTATTGCCCTGGACAATGAAGTTTTTTAGTGCTTCTGAGTTGTTCTTCGTGAACAACATTGGGCTTCCTTTCAACTCTGGAACCATTTTCGCAGCCATCCTTTTCATTGTTATCTTTGTGTACGGTTTGCGCTATACCAGAAAAAAACACTACGTACAACTCAACACATTATTGCTTTGTGTCCTTTTTATATTTATAGGATTTTCGAGCTGGTTGATGCTCCCTATCCGCGCCAACGCCGGGACGGTTATAAACGAAAACAACCCGAACAACGCACGCGAACTTTTGGCCTATTACAATCGCGAGCAATATCCAGAAACCCATCTTTTTTACGGTCCGCTTTTTACGGAAAGTTATGTTGGGCTTGACGAGGACAATCCGTATAAAGACGACAAACCAAATTATGAGAGGGACGAGACCACGGGAAAATACGTGATTGTAAACAACTACAAAAACGCCAGCCAAAACACCGAAGATTCACAAAAGGGATTCTTCCCAAGAATGTGGAGCACAGAGCATAGCGCTAACTATATGGAATTCAGCGGCGGGCTCGATTTTTCAGTTAAAAGTGAATATTTAAGTGAGCCACGACTTGTGGAAGAAGTGAACAAATTTAAACAGGCCAACAACCAGGGGCTGGTCGATAGGGATGATTATGATAAATTCCTAAAGAATTTTGGGGAGTATATAGACATCCAAAAACCTTCCTTTTTTCAGAATATGAAATTTATGTTCGAGTTTCAGTTTGGCTATATGTACTGGCGCTATTTTATGTGGAATTTCACCGGAAGACAAGACGATGTACAGGGCCAATACACGGATTTGCACGGCAATTGGATAAGCGGCATCAAGTTTATAGACGCACTCCGATTGGGAAATCAAGACAAACTACCCAGCGATATGAAAAACAACAAAGCTCGGAATACCTACTTTTTCCTTCCGTTTATTTTGGGAATTATAGGCCTGGTTTTTCACTTTAAAAACGATCAAAAAAGTTTTTGGGTATTGCTTGTGCTCTTCCTATTCACGGGGCTTGCCTTAAAAATATACCTCAACGAACGACCCTTTGAACCGCGCGAACGGGATTACGCCTTGGTGGGTAGTTTCTACGTTTTCGGAATGTGGATAGCTTATGGGGTGTATGCGCTTTTCGACCTATTGAAAAATTATCTAAAACGAAAAATTGCGCTGCCCGTGGTGCTTATTGTTACCGCTTTGGCTGCTCCCATATTGTTGGCAACTCAAAACTGGGACGACCACGACAGAAGCGGAAGATATACTGCACAATCTATGGGCAAAATGTATTTGGATTCCTGCGATAAAAACGGAATACTCTTCACCATTGGCGACAATGACACCTTTGCACTGTGGTATGCCCAAAATATTGAAGGCTACCGTCAAGATGTGCGTATCGTGAACACCAGCCTGTTCCAAACCGATTGGTACATTGACGATATGAAGAAAAAAGCCTTCACCAGCGATCCAATTCCTTCTCAATTAACACACGACAAATACCGATGGGGCTCACGCGACTTTTTGATCTATCAAAAAACCACACAGGATACTATTGACATTAAAACCTGGATGAATTTTGTGGCCAACGACAGCCCAGCTACCCAAATGGAACTTCCCAGCGGCCAGCAAGTGAACACCTTTCCTTCAAAAGTGATCCGTGTTCCGGTTGATAAAGAAGCTGTTCTGAAAAACGGAATCGTGGATCCAAAAGATGCCGACAAAATTGTACCCTATATAGATATTAACCTGAAAGGAGATATCATCTACAAAAACCGAATGATGATGCTGGACATTATTGCCAACAACAACTGGGAACGCCCCATCTATTTCAGCGGCGGCAGTTTTGGCGATGATGATTATTTGTGGATGAAAGATTATCTGCAATTGGACGGGGTGGTGTATAAATTGGTGCCAATAAGGACCCCAATTGACAAGCGAAACCCATTCGACATGGGCCGCATTGACGCCGACAAAATGTACGATATCGTGATGAGTTGGGATTGGGGCAACAGCGGCAGCCCCGATATTTACCACGATACCGAAACCCGCCGAAACGGAATAACCTACCGAAGCAACCTAGCCCGTCTTGCTGAAGCCTTAATAAACAATGACGAAAAAGACAAAGCAGAAAAAGTTTTGGATCTGGCAATGGAGAAAATGCCCGTAAAATATTTTGAATATTACTCACTGCTGGAACCCTATGTCATTGGGTATTATGAACTCGACAAAACTGAAAAAGCAAGAAAGGTTTATGACGAGGTCACGAAAATGTACCAAGAACACTTAACTTATTACAACAGCTTAAAATTTAACAGGCAGCGCGCTATTGCTTCAGATATTATAAGTGATATGGAGCGTTACAGAAGTTTGGTGCAGCTTGTAGTTGTATATGATGATGAAACATACGCACGTGCCGAAGCAAAGAAGTTCAATGACTATTTGAAATTGTTCCGCCACTTCTATTCACCCGATGAAGCCATGGATGTGGACAAGGATATTGAAAAGGATTCAACTGTGGAAATCCCTTTGGATTCAAACCTATTGAAAAAAATGGAACGCGACCCCACAGAAGAAACTGAAAGGAAAGCTCCCGTAAATTAAAATATTTTGAAATTCAATTTGGTAAAAATGCCCAGATTCATCCAGCGGTTATACCCTGAGCGAATTTGGGCATTTTCGCATAAAATAGATTCGGTCTATATCACTTTTGACGATGGACCAATTCCCGAAGTAACGTCTTGGGTGTTGGACGAACTGAAAAAACACAATGCCAAAGCCACGTTTTTCTGCATAGGCGAAAATGTACAAAAGCATCCCGAGGTTTTTCAAAAAATACTTTCCGAAGGCCATTCCGTGGGCAACCATACTTTTAATCATTTGAAGGGCACAAAAACAGAAACTTCCGAATATATTGAGAATGTAGAAAAAGCTGGAAGACAGATGGAAAACAATTCAGAATTCAAAATTCAAAATTCAAAATTATTTAGACCACCTTATGGAAAAATCACTCCCATACAAGCCAAAAAACTTCAGAAAAAAGGCATCAAAATTGTGATGTGGGATATAATTAGCTATGATTTTGACGCAACTATTTCCGAAGAACAATGCCTTCAAAATGTTTTAAAAAATATAAAACCGGGTAGTATTATTGTATTTCACGATAGCTTAAAAGCAGAAAAAAACCTTCGGTATGTTTTGCCGAAGGTTTTGGAGTTTATTGGGGAGAAAAATTGGTTGTGTGAACCCTTAAGTTTGAATTATTGATTTAACGTACAGTAAGGTTTAAGGAAAGTGTACTCATGTTTCCAGTTCCAGAATAGCGCTCTGCCCATATTTCAACATAGTCATCCTTTTTTAACTCAATTGTACTTATAATGGGCAATGCTAAGATTCCCGCAGCTGCGAAAAACCCAGAAGTTCCACGACCATATACTCTGGTTTGGTCAATTACGATACCATTTTTTGCTATATACAGAATAATTGTGGGATCGTCCGAGGCTTGATAAGAGACAGCTCCCGTTACTTGAAAATACCTTTTTTTGGAACCCTTATATATAATTTTATTATCTCCAGATCTCTCAAATCGAAAAAGACTGTTTGAAGTAGTTGTTCCTGCAATTTTTGTTCTAATTCCAGTCCCCGTGAATGTAGTCGTTGCTCCACCTCCAACCGCAGCTGTAAGATTTATATCCCCAGTAGAAACACCATCACTTTCTCTC
>DAIMFZ010000115.1:0-7396 GCA_036724225.1 Aequorivita sp. | reverse complement strand
AGGTATGTTTTGATAGGAAATTGGCAAACACCCTACGATTCGTCTTCCAAAAAAGATGTGAATTAGAAAAATAGAGTTTTACGGACATAATTGGAAGTTTCAAACATAGCTAATATAATACATTTTGAAGCTGATTTCAACCCAACTTAAAAATAAATTTATTTTAACATAACCGTTAAAAGAATCCTATTTTTCATTGTCAAATCCTACTTTTTTTAAAAATAAAGCAGTTCTGGTATTTAAATTGCTGCAAAGAACTGCGCAATTTTAATTGATAAAATACATTTAAAAGTTCTTTTGAAATAAATCAAATAATAATCTAAATTTTTTTTACAATGAAAAAAATGGCATTCGCAATTGCAGTTGCCTTGAGTTTAACAAGCTGCAATGCACAGGAAAAAAAAGGAAATGCGGAAAATGATGATACCGCAATGAACAACAAAACAGGATTCCAAAACGAACCACGCGGCACGTGGAAAGTGAACAAAGAAGTGGACGAAAACGGAAACTTGATCCGCTATGATTCTATTTATACCTATTCCTATGGTAATATGAACGGAAAGGAAATTCCGCCACAAAAAATGGACAGTGCAATGACCTCTTTCCAAAAATATATGAAGGAGAGGATGCCACAATCCTTTTCGCCTATGGTGATGAATCCATTTATGAATGATTCATTGAACGGCAATTTCTTCGAAAAAGGATTTTTTGAAAACAATTGGGAAGATTTTTTCCCCGAAATGCAACAACAACTGAGACAGATGGACTCGCTCCACCAACAGTTTTTCCAACAAAACCAACCAGGCCTGTTCCCGCCAGAGGAAAGAAAAGATAAGTCTTAATATTCAA
The DNA here is from genome assembly GCA_036724225.1 of Aequorivita sp. Taxonomy (GTDB): domain Bacteria; phylum Bacteroidota; class Bacteroidia; order Flavobacteriales; family Flavobacteriaceae; genus Aequorivita. The sequence continues at coordinate 6,547 of DAIMFZ010000115.1, read as the reverse complement.
TTTGACATTTCGCTAATTTGAAATTTTTCAAATATGACTGTAAAACCTCTTCGAAAATTGAGGTTTTTTTTGGAACTTGCATAGAGAACTTTCTGTTCAATAGCGCAACCCTTATCTTTGGCAATCATCTTCAGTTAAGAACCAATAGAAAATAAAGAATAACAATAAATAATAACAATAAAATAATGCCCGGATTTGAAATTTTTGGCGCCGAAGAGCGCAAACAAGTTAACGATGTGTTGGAAACCGGCATTATAATGCGCTATGGTTTTGACGGGATGCGCAACAACCATTGGAAAGCAAAGGAATTTGAAATCGCTTTTGCCAAACGTATGGGTGCTGAATATTGTCAATTGGTTTCCAGTGGAACGGCAGCGTTAACGGTTGCTTTGGCTTCTGCAGGAATTGGTGCGGGCGATGAAGTTATCATGCCAACATTCACCTTTGTTGCGAGTTTTGAATCTATTTTGGCTTTGGGTGCGGTCCCGATTTTGGTTGATATTGATGATACTTTGACGTTAGATCCAAAGGCAGTGGAAGCAGCTATCACTTCAAAAACCAAATGCGTAATGCCAGTGCATATGTGCGGTTCCATGGCAGATTTAAGAGCTTTGAAGGCAATATGCAATAAACACAATTTAATCCTTTTAGAAGATGCCTGCCAAGCTTTGGGGGGTAGTTACGAAGGAAAACCGCTGGGAAGTTATGGCGATTTGGGTTGTTTTTCCTTCGATTTTGTAAAAACCATAACCTGTGGTGAAGGTGGCGGAATTATTACCAACAATGAAAAGTATGCCATAAACGCAGACCAATTTCAAGACCACGGCCACGACCATATTGGAAATGATCGCGGAGCAGAAACGCATCCTTTTATGGGCTACAACTTCAGGATTTCTGAATTGAATGCCGCCATAGGTTTGGCACAGCTCGATAAATTGGACGGAATCTTAAAAACTCAAAAAGAAAATTATACAATACTTCGTGAAGTTTTGGAAACTGTTAAAGGGGTAACTTTTAGAAGGGTTCCAGAAGGTGGCGAGGAAAACTATTCATTTCTGAATTTCTTTCTTCCCACAGAAAAATTGACTAAAAGAACGTACAAAGCTTTATCTGAAGCTGGCGTAGATGCCTGCTTTTATTGGTACACCAATAATTGGCACTACATAAACGGTTGGCATCATTTAAGGAATTTAAAATCGTTGGGAAACCTTTCTTCCGAAGTGAAAAACCAAATGCAGGATTTGAACAATACTGATTTTTCAAAAAGCGATGCCGTTATGGGGCGAACCATTTCTTCGTTGATAAAAATTGGTTGGACTGAAAAGCAAGTGAAGGATAGGGCAGAAGCTATGAGAAATGCAATAGTCTCGATACTTTAATACTTCAGATATTCCATAATTTCCAAACCATAACCTATCATTCCCACACGTTTTGTCTGCTCACTGTTAGAAAGTAAACGTATTTTGTGGATTCCCAAATCGTGAAGAATTTGGGCGCCTATTCCGAAATCTTTGCTGTCCATTTCAATTCGGGGCGCTTTTGCAATTTCATTTGGTTTTTGTGTTTCCTTTAATTCCTTCAAACGGCTTAAAAGATTCAACGACTGGCTTTGTTGGTTCACAAAAACAATTGCACCTTTTCCTTCGCTATTAAGGACATTAAACATATCGTCCAACTTTTGTTCGGCGTTGTTGGTCAATGTTCCCAGAATGTCGCCGTTTACCAAAGTTGCATTTACACGCACCAGCACAGGCTCATTTTCTTTCCAATTTCCCTTTGTGAGCGCAATGTGAATTTGATCGTTGGTGGTTTGTTTATATGCACGAAGTCTGAAATCTCCATATTTCGTATTGATTCTAAAATCTTCCTTTTTTTCAATAAGGGAGTCGTGTTCCATTCGGTATTTTACCAAATCTTCAATGGAAATCAGTTTTAAATCAAACTTTTTTGCAACCTTTATCAATTGAGGAAGTCTCGCCATAGTGCCATCCTCGTTTAAAATTTCGACCAAAATACCTGCTGGTTTCAATCCGGCAAGTCTTGCTAAGTCTATAGCAGCTTCGGTGTGGCCGGTTCGTCTTAAAACGCCGCCTTCTTTGGCACGAAGTGGAAAGATGTGTCCTGGCCTGCCTAAATCGTGTGCTTTTGTGTTTTCATCAACCAACGCTTTTATGGTCTTTGAACGGTCATGAACAGAAATTCCCGTGGTGCAACCGTGACCAATTAAATCAACTGAAACTGTAAACGGGGTGTGGTGCAATACGGTATTGTTTTCCACCATCATTTTTAAGTTCAGAGCGTTGCAGCGTTCTTCAGTTAAAGGTGCACAAATAAGGCCTCGGCCATGGGTGGCCATGAAATTTATCATCTCGGGGGTTACCATTTCGGCCGCGGCAATGAAATCTCCCTCGTTTTCACGGTTTTCGTCGTCCACAACAATGATTATCTTTCCATTGCGGATGTCTTCAATGGCTTCTTCAATGGTGTTGAGTTGAACGAAAGTTTCTTTTTCTGTGGAAATCATAGTTTTAATCATGTGGTGCAAAGGTATAAAATGTAGAATTCATATTCTTCAAAAGAGTGTAGAATCAGCTGTTGGATAGCAAAAACTCGACAAGTCTAACTGGGTAATTCCTCTGGAGTTTCTTTTTTTCGTTTTATTCCAAACAACCGCTCAATCCGTTGTAAAAAAGAATCAAAGTCGAAAATACCTTGGTCGGTAGTGGCGCGGTAGGTTAACCAAACACTCAGCGGAAGCATAATTGCAGTGCTGAGCCAAGTGGCAATAAACGGGTGCATGGTTCCGTCCTCGGCACTGTTTTTCGCAAAAATCCCAATGAAGTGGTAGGTTAAAAAGAGCAGGACGGCAATTACCATCGGTAGTCCCATTCCGCCTTTACGGATAATGGCTCCAAGAGGCGCACCTACGAAAAAAAGGATGATGCAGGCTATAGGAAGTACATATTTTTCGTGCAGTGCTATTTCAGTCTTGTTCAGCCGTTTTGTTTTTTCTTTGAATTCCACCTTTTTCGCATCCACTGTTTGCAGGGTTCCTTTTGCGTTGTTCAAAGCGAGTTTCACTATTTGAAGCTGAAATGCTGGTTTATAGATATCAAGAATAGTAGTGATGGCAGGAGGTTGTGCAGTATCAATGATTGGACTTCCCAGAAATTTCTCAACTCCGCTACGGTAATACATATTTTTGGTATACGCTTCAATATCTTTGGAATAACTCTCTGAAAGCGAATCAATTTCAACCCGAAGCTCTCGTATGTTGTACATATTCTGGTTGTTCAAGTTGTTCTCTTTGTCAACATCTTTAGCGTTCAATGCGGTAAGGTCAATGTTGATTGCATATTCATCAAAATAGCTTTTTGCAAAAGGTTCCGTGTTTTGTTTCACTTGGTTTTGCGACTGAATATCTTCGTAATAATTTCCTTTTTTCAGTATCAACGAAAGCGTGTTGCTGCCTTCTTCACTGGCAATTTCACCATTGTCCGCAATAATGACGGTAAAATTACCATTAGGTCGCATTGGATTTTTTTTATGGATCACCACATCTTTTAAATACTGTCCGCGATCGCCGCTTTTTTCTTCCACTTTAATATTGAAATCCTCTCCAATTTGGCCAAATTGTCCTTCGGAAATAAACATGGAGGGTTTAAACTGCGAAATATTCCGTCGTAGGTTTTGCCATTTGTATTCGGAATAGGGGATTACGTTGTTCGCAAAAAAGAAGGCTGTAATTGAAAGGATGGCAATAAACCCTATCACGCTTCCCATAGCACGTTGCAGCGAAATTCCAGTAGATTTCATGGCGGCAAATTCATACTTTTCAGCAAAGCTTCCGAAGACCATTAGGGAAGTAACTAATATTGTGAGTGGTAAAACCAAAGGAATCATCTTTGGGGCAAAAAACCACAGAAACTTAAAGATGATGCCTACATCGAGGTCCTTTCCGGCAAGTTCGGAAATGTAAAGCCAGATGGTCTGCAGCACGAATATGAACATTAAAATAATGAAGACGCTCACGAACGTCTTCAAAAAGGTAATTAATATGTACCTGTCCAGTATTTTCAAGTGTGCGCGGTTAGATTTTGTTTATGTAATAACCGTCTTTTTTGTATTTGGCTTCGTCAAAAGTAAACAAGGTTTTGGAAACAGGTTGATTTGTTTTGAAGGAATTTACGGTAAGTGTGTATTTAGTGCCTTTGGCGTCAGTTTGTATCAACTTGTAAATATGTTTTGTTTGCACATCAATTCCCAATAAAATGTCTTTTATTTCTGCTTTTGAATCAATTGGAATAAGTTTTATATACTGAATTTTTCTACCCTTTACGTTTTGCTCAATATCCATTTTGTAGTTGTATCCTTTTTCATAAAAAGTCAACATTTTTGATGGGGTAATATCTTTATCGTCCTTTGCATTGTATGCGGAAATTGTAACTTCTTCGTCTTCGGGAACAATAGTATAAATATTTTTTCCGTCGAAAATACGGGTGGTTCCCAGCATGTTCAAAACGTACTTGTCGCCTTGGAGTGTAACGTCGCCACGGGTTTCCTGGTTTACGTTTTCTTTGGAATTGTTCAGGTTATATTTGAAGTCGATGGTAATGTTGTCATAACTTTTCGCTTTGGCAGAAACTTCCTTCAATAAGGATTTGGCATCTTGTGCTTGCGAAATTGTACCAATAAAAAGAGCGATTAAAATAATACTTAGTTTTTTCATTTTAATTATCATTAATTTCATCTGTATTTAATATTTGATAGATATGAAGGTGGAATGCCAGTTATACATCTTCATTTTGATTACTAATTGTTTGTTGGCATTTCATTATTTAAAAGTTGGTTCAAGGCATCAATGGTAGGAACCAAAACCTGTCGAGCCTTGCTGCCTTCGAATGGGCCGACGATTCCGGCTGCTTCCATTTGGTCTATAATTCTGCCCGCACGGTTGTACCCCAGTTTTAATTTTCGTTGTAACAATGAAGCAGAGCCTTGCTGTGCAATTACCAATACTTCTGCGGCCTCACGAAACATAGCGTCCCGTTCGTCTATGTTGATATCAAGATTTGTGCCACCTTCCTCGCTAACATATTCTGGAAGCAAATACGCATCTGGATATGCTTTTTGCGAACCAATAAATTCAGTAATATCGGCAATCTCGGGTGTATCCACAAAGGCGCATTGTATCCGTGTCAATTCATTTCCCTGCGTAAAAAGCATATCACCACGACCGATTAATTGGTCGGCTCCAGAATTGTCCAAAATGGTTCGTGAATCTATTTTACTGGTAACCCTAAAAGCAATCCTGGCAGGGAAGTTTGCTTTTATAATTCCTGTAATTACATTTACTGATGGCCTTTGTGTGGCAACAATCAAATGGATGCCAATTGCTCTCGCAAGCTGTGCCAAACGGGCGATTGGCGTTTCCACTTCCTTCCCGGCGGTCATAATTAGGTCTGCAAATTCATCAATTACCAATACGATGTAGGGTAAAAACCGATGCCCTTCGTTGGGATTTAATTTTCGGTTTTTGAACTTGGTATTGTACTCTTTTATGTTTCGGACCATTGCGTCTTTCAGCAAATCGTAACGGGCGTCCATTTCAATACAAAGTGAATTCAAGGTGTTGATTACCTTTGCAGTGTCTGTAATAATCGCTTCTTCCGTATCGGGCAATTTTGCTAAATAATGGCGTTCAATTTTGTTGAAGAGCGTCAACTCCACTTTCTTTGGATCCACCAAAACAAATTTTACTTCGGCTGGATGTTTTTTATAGAGAAGCGAAGTCAGTACAGCATTCAAACCAACCGATTTTCCTTGTCCTGTAGCTCCTGCCATAAGCAAGTGTGGCATTTTTGCGAGGTCCACCACAAAAGTTTCATTGCTGATGGTTTTTCCAAAAGCTATGGGAAGTTCCATTTCTGCATTTTGGAATTTTGCCGAAGCAATCACCGAACGCATAGAAACCATCTTTGGGTTTTTGTTTGGCACTTCAATCCCAATTGTTCCGCGGCCGGGAATTGGCGCTATGATACGAATACCCAAGGCGGAAAGCGAAAGGGCAATGTCATCTTCAAGGTTTTTGATTTTTGAAATCCTTATTCCGGCATCGGGCACTATTTCATAAAGCGTTACGGTTGGACCAACAGTGGCTTTTATATTTGCGATGCCTATTTTGTAATTGTTTAGCGTTTCAACAATGCGATTTTTGTTTTCTTCCAGTTCCTCTTGGTCAATGGTAATGCCACCACCTGCATTATGGTCTCGCAATAATTCTATACTAGGAAATTTGTAATTGCTCAGCTCCAACTTGGGGTCAAATTCACCAAAATCCTTTACCAGTTTATCGCTTAAATTTTCAATCTCTTCTTCTTCAGCTGCCTGTTCCACTTCCATTTCCACATCGCCTTCCACATTGGATTTAAGGATTATTCTTTCAGGCGGAAGTGGAGTTACTTTTTCTTCAATATAAGGTTCGTGAATTTTCTCTTCAACTTCCTCCTGTACTTCTTTTACAAAAAGATTATCGGAAAATGTATCA
>DAIMFZ010000114.1:7190-7399 GCA_036724225.1 Aequorivita sp. | reverse complement strand
TGTTTGTGCGTTTGCGTATCCACGCCCCGGTATTCCATTTTTGCGGGATTGCCACTTGATGCAGCATCTACTGCGATGGAATATAGATTGGGCTCGCCAATTTTTTGAAGTTGTTCCTTTGAAAGAGTCTTTTTTTCAGTCTTTCCTTTATAGTCCGCATATTCCTTTTTATATGCCTTTTTTGCTTCGTCAAAAGTTTCAAAACTTTT
>DAIMFZ010000114.1:0-7180 GCA_036724225.1 Aequorivita sp. | reverse complement strand
GTATTGCGCACCTGTAATGCCATGGATGGAGCGTTTGCATTCTTCCCAACTGTCAAAAATTCCAGCGGGATTCCCGAACCAAACTACGTAAAATTTTTGTTTCTTCTTCGCCATAATCACTACTGAAAAGGCGTTACCCCAACCCTAAAGGGTGCGCTTTTTCAAATTAACAATTTAGACAATTTATCTCTCCTTAGGGCCGGGGAAGGAATTTGTCGGGATGTTTCAAAATTTCTTCAATCACCTTTGGAAACCATTTGTATTCCAAAATATGTATCTTTTCAGCAATCTTTTCGGGGGTTTCGTTTTTCGAAAGCTTCACTTTTTTCTGTGAAATAATTTTGCCTTCATCATAATTTTCGTTTACAAAGTGGATGGTTATTCCCGTTACTGCCTCATTGTTTTTCACAACAGCCTCGTGCACAGAACTGCCGTACATTCCTTTTCCGCCATATTTGGGAAGCAGTGCAGGGTGGATATTTATCACTTTATTCGGAAATTCCTTTAAAATAATTTCAGGGAATTTTAGTAAAAAACCTGCCAATACGATAAGGTGTGGCTTATTTTGTTTTAACGTTTTTAAAATGCCTTCTTCCGAAAACAATTCATCTTTAGTAAAAGAAAATGCAGCAACCCCAAGCTTTACTGCCCGTTCCAAAACTTTGGCATCCTTCTTGTTTGAGAGGACGAGAACGACCTCGGCAAATTGGGTTCGTTGAAAGTATTTAATAATGTTCTCTGCATTGGTACCACTTCCCGACGCAAAAATTACAATCCGCTTCTTCATTCCTGTTTCCAAAAGTTTTTCTCGAAGTAAATATTAACAAATAAAATAACAAAAGTAAGGCAATAGGGTTTTACTTCGCCCAAAATTGTTTAAATTGGTTTAATCTTTCAAAAATTTATAACAGCATAGAAAGATTGAATGCACATAGAAAATAAAGAGTTTAAAACAAAAATTTTAACGATGTGCATTTCTCCATTTCCGTTACAATGTGAAAAACAATATAGTACCAAATCCACATTTTCAACATTAAATGGTGTTTTCAATTAAAATATTTTATTTTTGCCACTTATAATTAAATTTAAAAATCAAGAATTATGTCAGACATTGCATCACGAGTAAAAGCGATTATCGTAGACAAATTAGGTGTAGACGAAAACGAAGTTGTAAACGAAGCCAGCTTCACTAACGACTTAGGAGCAGACTCCTTGGATACTGTAGAGCTTATAATGGAATTTGAAAAAGAATTTGATATCCAGATTCCAGACGACCAAGCAGAAAACATTGCTACAGTTGGTCAAGCAATTTCCTATATAGAAGCTGCAAAATAACAATTCTTCTATGGAATTAAAGCGAGTTGTAGTTACAGGCCTTGGTGCCCTTACCCCTATTGGCAACAATATTCAAGAATATTGGGAAGCGCTAATTAGCGGGAAAAGTGGCTGTGCGCCCATAACGTATTTTGATACTGAAAAGTTCAAAACCAAATTTGCTTGCGAATTGAAGAATTTTAACGCAGAAGACCACTTTGACAGGAAAGAAGCCCGAAAATTGGACCGTTTCGCCCAATACGCCCTCGTTTCTTCAGATGAAGCCATTCTCGATGCGGGAATTGATTTCATTGATGTTGACAAATTTCGAGTTGGAGTAATATGGGGCGCCGGGATTGGCGGGCTAGAAACTTTTCAAGATGAAGTGATAAACTTTGCTGAAGGGGATGGAACACCGCGTTTCAACCCCTTCTTTATTCCAAAAATGATTGCGGACATTGCGCCTGCAAATATTTCCATAAAACACGGTTTTATGGGGCCCAATTACACAACGGTTTCGGCCTGTGCTTCATCCGCAAATGCTATGATTGATGCTTTCAATTATATACGTTTGGATCAATGCGATATTATAGTTACCGGAGGTAGCGAAGCAGCCGTAACAATAGCAGGAATGGGCGGTTTTAATGCAATGCACGCTTTATCAACCCGTAACGAAAGCCCCGAAACGGCATCGCGTCCTTTTGATGCGACACGCGACGGATTTGTTTTGGGAGAAGGTGCTGGCGCTCTGATCCTTGAGGAATATGAACATGCAAAGAAACGCGGCGCAAAAATTTATGCAGAGCTTGTGGGTGGCGGCATGAGTAGCGATGCTTATCATATGACAGCCCCACATCCAGATGGAATAGGCGTGGAACGCGTAATGCTAAACTGCCTGCGCGATGCCAATATGGCCCCAGAAGAAGTGGATACAATAAACACCCACGGAACCGCGACACCCCTTGGTGACGTTGCCGAATTGAAAGCTATTGTGAATGTTTTTGGCAAGCACGCCAAGGACATCAATATCAATTCCACAAAATCCATGACCGGGCACCTTTTGGGTGCTGCTGGTGCTATTGAAGCAATTGCCTCCATTTTGGCAATGAAATATGGGATCGTTCCACCTACCATTAACCATACTACGGTAGATGAAAACATTGACCCCTCCTTAAACCTTACTCTTAACAAAGCTCAAAAACGCGACATTAAAGTTGCAATGAGCAACACCTTTGGGTTTGGAGGGCACAATGCATGTGTGCTCTTTAAAAAACTTGATGCCTAAAATATTTAATGGCCTCCATTAAGAACATATTTTCTTCCCGTACAGACAAAAACGGGGAATTTTTTAATTCCCTTAAAAAAATATTGGGGTTCAAGCCCAAAGAAATTTCCATTTACGAAACTGCCTTTACCCACCGTTCCACCAACGAAAAAAATCTCAATGGCCAACCCCAAAACTATGAGAGGTTGGAATTTTTGGGTGATGCCATGCTTGGTGCCGTAATCGCTGCACATCTATTCAAAAAAGTGCCAGGCGGCAACGAAGGCTATCTCACCAAAATGCGCAGCAAAATTGTGAGCCGAGAGCATTTGAACGAACTGGGCCGAGACTTGCAATTAGTAAAATTTTTAAAAACAACTGTCCCCACACAACAATTCAGTGGAAATATTTACGGAAATGTTTTTGAAGCACTCGTTGGCGCCATCTATTTGGATAGAGGTTTTAAATATTGCGAAAAATTCATCCAAAAAAGAGTGATAAAACCGTATGTTGACATCAAAAAACTGGAAGGAAAAGTAATTAGCTACAAAAGTCTTTTTATTGAATGGTGCCAAAAATATAAAAAACAGTTCAACTTTGAAATTTACGAAGACAACGGTAAAGACGAACTCAAACACTTTGCAGTACGCTTAAAACTCGGTGATGAAATAATCACAAAAGCCCGAGCAACCTCAAAGAAGAAAGCAGAGGAACGCGCCGCAAAAAGAGCGTTCTATAAACTTCAGATAAAAATAGATACGGAACATCCTTGATTTTATATTACTCTTGAAAACTAACAATTTTTCTTGTTTCAAGAAACTGATAAAATCTCAACCAAATATCTTCATTGCTGAATAAAAAAATAATATTGCTATATTACTTTTTCAATATTCATGTGCTTTCCATTTTGCGCGTGGGTTTACTTGCCTACTTTTGTAATAACTCAAATAAGCTAAAAAAATTAGGTATTTAAAAAAATGGCAACCCACAAACTTATTTATGAGGAAGAAATGGAAGAGCCCTTCACACTTTTGGCCATTCACAGTAGCGAGGAAGAATATAAGGTGGCGTATTTGTTGAACCTTCACCTCAATACACGCTTCAAAAGAAGAAGGGTCGATGTCGATTTTTCCACGAATGGACTGATGATTTCCTTTCCAATTTTCGATTTTGAGGACGAGCGAAATTACAGCCAATATTATTTGGTTGCCAATAAATGCAGAACCATGGAGGCAAGCTTGCAAAGCTCCGGTGGACTTTTTTCAGAATTAAATCACGATAAAGCAACCGACCATTTTTTGCTTCCCGAATTCAAAAAAGTGGATTATTTTCTGAAAATTTATTCAGATTTTGAAAACGTGTCTTTAAAAACGTTGATTTCACAAATAAACAATATTGAACAGATTGTTTCCGCTTACGTGGTGGAAACAGATGCAATAAAATCAAAGAACAATTTAATTTTCGATTAAATGTCAGATAAAAAAAGAACCAAGATAGTGGCTACCCTCGGCCCTGCAACTTCCAGCAAAGAAATCCTGAAACAGATGATTTTGGAAGGCGTGGATGTTTTTAGGGTAAATTTCTCGCACGCAGATTACGATACCGTAAAAAAAACGATTAAAACCATCCGAAGCCTTTCCAAAGAACTCGACACGAACGTAGCAATAATGGGCGATCTACAGGGTCCAAAACTTCGGGTGGGAATGATGAAGGAGGAAGTGGTGGTGCAGCCGGGCGATGAACTTTCATTCTGTACAGGAAAAGAATTTTTAGGTACAAAAGCGAAAGTTTATATGAATTATAACAACTTTCCAAAGGACGTAAACCCCGGTGAACGCGTGCTGCTGGATGATGGCAAACTTATTTTTGAAGTGCTGGAAACCAACAGAAAAGATACCGTTAAAGTAATGGTTATCCAAGGTGGGCCGCTGCGTTCCAAAAAAGGGGTAAACCTTCCGAACACAAAAATTTCACTTCCTGCACTGACTGAAAAAGACAAAGCAGATGCTATTTTTGCCATCGAGCAAAAAGTAGATTGGATGGCCCTTTCCTTTGTGCGCCACGCGGAAGATTTAAAGGAACTGCAAGCCTTAATTGAAGCCCATTCCGAATATAAAATTCCCATCATTGCGAAAATAGAAAAACCCGAAGCGGTTGAAAACATTGACAAAATAGTAGCCTATTGCGACGGACTGATGGTTGCCCGTGGCGATTTGGGCGTGGAAGTGCCCGCCGAGGAAGTGCCGTTGATCCAAAAGGAATTGGTACTCACCGCAAAACGCGCGCGTATTCCCGTAATTATTGCCACGCAAATGATGGAAACGATGATAACCTCGCTCACCCCAACTCGTGCCGAAGTAAACGACGTTGCAAACTCCGTAATGGACGGTGCCGATGCTGTAATGCTTTCCGGCGAAACATCCGTAGGGAATTATCCCGTTGCCGTGATCAAAACAATGACAAAAATTTTGAAAAGTGTAGAAAATTCTGAATTGATCCGCGTTCCACAAGAGCCACCGCAAATTAAAACCAACCGTTACGTTACAAAATCCATCTGTTATCACGCTGCGCTTATGGCCAATGAAATTGAGGCACAAGCCATTTGCACATTGACGAACAGTGGTTACACAGCCTTTCAGATTTCGGCTTGGCGACCTTCGGCTTTTATCTTAGCGTTTACCAGTAACAAACGCATTCTTGCGCGCTTGAATTTATTATGGGGCGTAAAAGCTTTTTACTACGACAAATACGTAAGCACCGATGAAACCGTGGACGATATAAACAGGATTGCTTTTGAAAAAGGCTATGTGTATAAAGGCGATTATTTAATAAACCTTGCGGCTATGCCCATTGTGGATAAGGGAATGGTGAATACGTTGCGGGTTACGCAGGTTAAATAATCAATCCGTAACCTCCACCTTTTCAAGTTTCATTCCATCCCTTTCTTTTGAAATAGTAACCGTATAGCCAAAACCGCCCGTTTTGTAGTTATACACTATTTTTTGAAGTTCGTTTTCGTTTCGGGTAATCTGCAGCTCACTCGTTAAATCGGTTTTCTTTTTGTTCCCATTCTGCTGGGTTTCGTTGTTGGAACCTTTGGGGTTTGGAAACGCAAATTCTTTGGGTATGGCAAATAATTGTTGCGCCGCAAAAAAGGCTTCGTGCCATTTGTCGGTCGGTAAAATCAGGGTTTCGGTTTTGGTAGGTTTGCTTGCCGTGCCACCCGTTGCTTCGGCATAATTCACATTCGGAAAATCTTTCTTTAGCTCTTCAGCATAATTTTTTGCGGAAGCATCTTCGCCCGGAGGGAAAAATTTTGACAGAAAACCGTTAAAGACAAAACCTTTTTTGTTGTTGTACTCCACTTCGTCCATCGCGCCATCAATTCCGCCAACGTTCATTGTGGTTTTCCCTTCGGCGTTTACAATTTTCACCTTCGTGCCCAAGGGCATCACCGCAAGTTTTGCACTTTGAAGATTTGGGAATTCACGTAAAGTTAAACCGCTCACAGCGGTAACGTACATACCCTCGGGAGCAGTTTCCGCAGGAATGGAATCTGTAACAACAGTCTGGGTTTCTTCGTTGTTTTTGACGTCGTTTTTACAGGAAAAAAGGAAAGTGAAGCCACCAAGGGCAAGGAGAGAAAAAGCTACGGTCTTCATAATTGGGCGTTTTAAATTAGTTAAAGATAAGTAGCTTTCTATCATATTTAAAATTTTAACCGCTTTCCTCCCCTTTTTCAGGGGAGGTGCCGAAGGCGGAGGGGCTTTAAAATTCAAATTTCAATTGCACCTCGATTGATTCCTTCGCAATCTCCTTTTTTTTAGGTTTTTCATTGTTAAGATTCGAAATTGAAATTCCCAACAACCGTACCGACTCCTTCATTTTTTCCTGAAATAACAATTCTTTAACCACTTCCAGTATCAATTCCTTGGAAGCGATAAATAGCGGAAGCGTTTTGCTGCGCGTTTGCAACGTGAAATCGCGGTATCTAATTTTTAGAGTTACGGTCTTTCCGGCGAGTTTGCTGTGTTTCAATCTGTTTTCAACTTCGGAAGCAATTTCATCAAGCCTTTCCATCATAAAAATTTCAGAAGAAATATTTTCTGAAAAGGTATGTTCCGCAGCTAAAGATTTCTGCTTTCGCGTAGGTTTCACCTTACTGCTGTGAATTCCGCGAACCACATTGTAATAGAACCCACCGCTCTTTCCAAAGTTTTCTTCCAAGAATTCCAAAGATTGCGCTTTTAAGTCAATGCCCGTGAAAATGCCCAAGCGGTACATTTTCTCCTTGGTAACTTTGCCAACACCAAAGAATTTTTTAACGTCCAACGTTTCCAAAAATGGAACCACTTCTTCGGGGCCGATTGTTTTCTGTCCGTTGGGTTTGTTGATGTCGCTGGCTATTTTCGCCACAAACTTGTTGACAGAAATTCCTGCGGAAGCATTTAAACCAGTCTTTTCCTTTATTTTTTGGCGGATTTCAGTCGCAATCATAGTCGCGCTAGGATTGCCCATTTTATTTTCGGTTACGTCCAGAGAGGCCTCGTCCAACGACAGCGGTTCCACTAAATCGGTATATTCAAAGAATATTTTTCGAAT
>DAIMFZ010000113.1:0-7434 GCA_036724225.1 Aequorivita sp. | reverse complement strand
AAAGCCATCCGGGCGGCGCAACTTAGTTTTGAAAAATACTGTTCCGTTTCCATAACGCTGGAGGCTTCGGTGAAAATAACTTATGGAATTGTGCTTAATGGAAAGAAAATTTAAATTACAGGTACAAATCCTGAATATGACTCTATTTTCCTTCCAATTTCAGGATATGTAAAAATTCAAATAAAAAAATAGCGGGGAATGCCCGCTATCTTTTACTTATGCACTTTAGGAAATGGATTTCTAATATTGGAGTAAACCCCTCAAATAATCATTCGTCCCTTTTTTGTATATCATTTAAATTAACGGGACTCGCTTTGTCACAGCGGTTCATCCTCCTTAATGGGAAGAAAGTGAACCATACTTTCATACCGTCTTTCTTAAATGCGTTGTCCAGGTTTATTGGATCAAACATTGTAGATCCATCTTCAAGCACGAGCACGTATTCACAATCACTTTCTTTGTCAGAATACAGAACAGTGCCTTTGCTATACCCTTCTTGTATCATTTTCTTCGTCATATTTTGAGTTTCAACATTAGAATTGTTTTCGGAAACAACGCTATTCTTCTTTGTGGAACAACAGGACGTAAAGCTTGAAAAGGCAATTACCAAAAAGGTAATTTTGTAAATAAATTGCATCATAATGTTTTATATTTAGTAATTCCAAAAGTAGCAAAAACAGTTTAATCACTAGAAAAATAGCTGAATGAATTCAACTGCATAAACACTGTATCATCAAAGGTTTATGAGTCCAATAATTTACGAAAATAATAAAGAATAGAAAATTAAAATATTATTTCTTTCTAAAATATACCGTAATCGGCACCCCCGAAAAATCAAAGTTTTCACGCAATTTATTCTCGATGAAACGCTTGTATGGGTCTTTCACATACTGAGGAAGATTGCAGAAAAACGCAAAACTTGGGTAGGGCGTAGGCAGTTGGGTACAGAATTTTATTTTAACGTATTTCGCTTTGTAAGCTGGCGGCGGATAAGCCTGAATTATTGGAAGCATCACTTCGTTCAACTCACTGGTCTTAACTTTTTTGCTTCGGTTTTGGTAAACTTCAACAGCAGTTTCTATGGCTTTGTAAATACGTTGTTTTGTTAATACCGAAACAAAAACAATCGGCACATCCACAAAAGGTTCGCACTGCTGACGGATGTATTTTTCATAATCCTTCACACTGCTGGTGTCCTTATCTTCCACCAAATCCCATTTGTTGGCGATGATTACAATACCTTTATTGTTGCGCTGTGCCAGCCAGAAAATATTTTCAACTTGTCCGTCAAAACCGCGGGTGGCGTCAAAAATTAGAATGATTACATCACAATGTTCAATGGCGCGAACGCTACGCATCACAGAATAAAATTCCAAATCTTCCTTTACTTTGCTTTTTTTCCGAATTCCAGCGGTATCAACTAAATTGAACTCAAACCCAAAACGGTCGTACTTTGTATCAATACTATCGCGAGTTGTCCCTGCAATATCGGTAACAATATATCTGTCCTTGCCGATCAACGCGTTGATGAAGGATGATTTTCCTGCATTTGGACGCCCTACAACCGCAAAACGTGGTAGTTCGCTGTTATCTTCTTCTTCGCGATCTGGCAATGCTTTTACCAAATCGTCGAGCAATTCCCCAGTTCCGCTGCCGTTTATGCTGGAAAGGTTGTACTGGTTTTCAAAACCGAGCGAATAAAATTCCAAGGCATCGTTTACGCGTGAAGCCGCATCTACCTTATTGATTGCCAAAAATATTGGTTTTTTTGAACGGCGAAGCATTTTGGCAACGTCTTGATCCATTCCGGTTACGCCACTTTCCACGTCCACCATAAAAATAATGGCATCGGCTTCATCAATGGCCAGCTCTACTTGTTTGTCTATTTCGGCTTCAAAAATATCGTCGCTTCCTTTCACATAACCGCCAGTGTCTATCAACGAAAATTCCTTTCCGTTCCAATCACTTTTTCCGTAATGTCGGTCGCGCGTAACACCGCTCACGGCATCCACAATGGCTTCCCTGCGCTGAATCAATCTATTGAAAAAAGTGGATTTCCCCACATTTGGTCTTCCCACAACGGCAACAATGCTCATAATCTTGATTTTAGGGTGCAAAAATAGGTTTTTGTTGGCAGAAAAAATACTATTTTAACTGCTTATAAAAACAAATAATTTGATGCAGCTTTCCAACGAAATAGTATTGCGTCCTCGCTTCCAAATGGAACTGGAAATACCATATTCACAAATGCTTACAAGGTTTTTGGAGGTGAAAAAATCTCAAGACAAATTTGTAGTTTCCTGTGTGGACGACCAAATTTTTATAAAGTTCCCAAACAGCCAACAGCACTTTTGGTCGCCACAGTTGCATTTGGAACTATCGGAAATTTCTGAAAATAAATGTTCACTACACGGTTTTTTTGGACCCAACCCAACCGTTTGGACGATGTTTATGTTTTTGCACGTAGCTGTGGGAATCCTCTTTATGGTGAACGCGACTTGGCTGTATTCAAACTACAATTTGGGAAACCCCATCGGGCTTCAAATAGGCATCGCAATTGTGTTGGTTTTGGCTTGGATGCTGCTCTATTTAGCAGGAGCCGTCGGAAAGAAAAAAGGTAAACCGGGAATGCGGGAGTTGTATGATTTTATGGTGGAAACGATTGCTTGAAATTTGAAATTTTACTTCTGATTATACCCAAACCTCCGCAACTGCCGCTCGTCGCTGCGCCAGTTTTTATTCACTTTCACATAAAGTTCGAGATGGATTTGCTTTCCAAAGAATTTTTCCAAATCCTTTCGGGCTTCTGTACCAACTCTTTTTAAGGCCGAACCTTTATGACCGATGATTATCCCCTTTTGGGTTTCGCGTTCAACCATAATCACACTGCGGATGCGGATGATGGTTTCGTCCTCAAAAAATTCCTCCGTATCAATTTCAACGGAATAGGGAATTTCCTTTTTGTAGTGAATCAATATTTTTTCGCGAATGGCTTCATTTACAAAAAACCGCTCGGGCTTGTCCGTCAATTGATCTTTTGGGTAGAATGCTGGCGATTCTGGCAGTAGTTCTATTATTCTATTAAAAACTTCGGGAACCCCAAAATTTTGAAGTGCGGAAATGGCAAAAATTTCGGCATTTGGAACCTTTTCCTGCCATAGTTTCAGTGCTTCAGCAAGCAGTTCTTCGTTGCCAATGTCAATTTTATTTATAAGAAGCAGTACAGGTATTTTGGAATTGGTTATTTTGTTGAAAAACGCTTCGTCCTTCAATTCTTTTTCGCCCAATTCTACCAAATACAGAAGGATATCGGCATCTTCAAAAGCAGATTTCACAAAATCCATCATGCTTTCCTGTAATTGGTAAGCAGGTTTTATGATACCTGGTGTGTCGCTCAAAAGCACCTGAAAATCGTCGCCGTTCACTATCCCCAAAATGCGGTGACGCGTAGTCTGCGCTTTGGAAGTGATTATAGAAAGTCGTTCGCCCACAAAAGCATTCATCAGGGTGCTTTTGCCCACGTTTGGGTTTCCAATAATGTTTACGAATCCGGCTTTGTGATTTGTCATTTGCTTTAAATTGTAGTTGCAAAATTACGGTTAATTTAGGCGAACTAACTGTATTTGAACCGCAAAACCCAAATTAACCCATTTTGTTTGGTCGTGAAAATTTTAATGCCGAAATACGTACTTTTGCTAAATGCTTTTCCCAAAGAAAAATATAGAGGTGGAAGAAGGCGATTATTACCTCACTCCCGAAGGCTACAAATGTTTTACAGAGCAGTACCATTTAAAGCGTGGATATTGCTGCCAAAGCGGTTGCCGCCACTGTCCGTACGGCTTTGACAAAAAAACTGGAAAGGTTAAACCCAAATAAATCAGCTGGTTCCTCTGTTTCTTCGAAATCAATCCAAAACATAAAAATTTTTTAGTTCCGCAATATTTAGGGCAGTATAATTTTGCATTGACAATTTTATCCCCTTACTTTGCGGCAGTTCATTCACACAATGAAAAAGTTATCAAGAAAGGCCGAGGGAATAGACCCTTTGACGCCTTAGCAACCTCCCGTACTTTCGGGGAAGGTGCTACATTCTATCCTTAAATCAATTTGGGAATAGATAACAAAAAACAGGTTTTCTTTCACCTTTTCTTGATATATTTTTTTATGGCGTGCCCCGCGAAAAACGGGTCGGGCTCTCGGCACTCGCTTTTATTTTTATTTTCAAAAAAATAAAGAGCTCAAACAAAGCCTCCATCCCTCACGCAGATTTGAACTAAAATCAAAAATTGAGAAATGAACAAAATACAACAAGCACTTCAAAACCGAATATTGATCCTCGACGGCGCAATGGGCACGATGCTGCAACGCTATAAATTTTCGGAAGAAGATTTTCGAGGCGAACGGTTTAAGGATTTTCACAAATCGGTAAAAGGAAACAACGATTTGCTTTCAATTACACAGCCTCAAGCAATTGCCGAAATCCATTCAAAGTATTTCGCTGCCGGTGCAGATATTGTGGAAACCAACACATTTTCCAGCACCACAATCGCGATGGCAGATTACGATATGCAGGATTTGGTTTACGAACTCAATTATGAATCTGCCAAAATCGCAAAAAAAATAGCGGATGAATTCACTTCAAAAGAGCCTAACAAACCCCGTTTTGTAGCTGGTGCCATTGGCCCAACCAACAAAACTGCAAGTATGAGCCCAGATGTGAACGATCCAGGTTTTCGTGCAATTTCTTTTGAACAATTGCGCGTTGCGTACAGGCAACAGGTCGAAGCATTGATTGACGGCGGGGTGGATATTCTTTTGGTTGAAACTATATTCGATACGTTAAATGCAAAAGCAGCACTTTTCGCAATCGATGAAATTAAGGAAGAACGAAATCTCGATATCCCAATAATGATAAGTGGAACAATTACCGATGCTTCCGGACGAACGCTTTCCGGCCAAACTGCTGAAGCGTTTCTTATTTCCATTTCGCATATTCCACTGTTGAGCGTAGGTTTCAATTGTGCTTTGGGCGCCAAACAACTCACGCCCCATCTTGAAGTAATCGCAAACCGCACCAATCTTGCCGTGAGTGCTTATCCAAATGCGGGATTGCCAAACGCGTTCGGCGAATACGATGAAAGTCCGCAGCAAATGGCTGAACAGATAAAAGAATATTTGGACAAACAGTTGGTAAACATCATCGGGGGCTGTTGCGGAACCACGCCCGAACATATAAAAGCCATAGCCGAAATCGCCTCAAAATACAAACCGCGAGCTGTTTTTAATGTTGAAAATGCCGAAATATGATTCCCACAAAAAAAGAAGTTGAGGAAGCCTGTGAACGTATAAAACCTTACGTTCACAATACGCCCGTGCTAAAATCAACTTATCTAAATGAACTTTCTGGCGCGGATGTTTTCTTTAAATGCGAAAACTTCCAAAAGATGGGCGCTTTTAAAATGAGGGGCGCAACCAATGCCATTTTGCAACTTTCCGAAGAGCAGAAAAAGGTTGGAGTAGTAACGCATTCCTCGGGAAATTTTGCACAGGCACTTTCACTGGCGGCAAGAAATTTGGGCGTAAGAGCACACATCGTGATGCCAGAAAATGCACCGCAAGTAAAAAAAGAAGCGGTTAAAGGCTACGGCGGAATTATTACAGAATCAGAATCCACAGCAATTGCTCGTGAAATTGAAGCGGAACGGATCCAAAAAGAAATAGGCGCTACGTTTATCCATCCGTCAAACGACAGAAATGTCATTCTCGGGAATGCAACTTCAGCAGCTGAATTACTTCAATCGCATCCAGGTTTAGATTACATTTTTGCACCCGTCGGCGGTGGCGGATTGATTGCCGGCACTTCGCTTTCAGCAAAATATTTCGGTACAGATTGTAAAACTATAGGTGGTGAACCTTATGAAGTTGACGATGCTTTCCGAAGCCTTAAAAGTGGAAAAATTGAATTCAACGATGCCACAGACACTATCGCCGACGGACTAAAAACTTTTCTTGGCGATGTAAATTTCCCAATAATAAAAGAATTGGTTTCGGAAATAATTAGAGTTGAAGAAACCGAAATTATTTCAGCGATGAAATTGATTTGGGAACGAATGAAAATAATTGTGGAACCAAGTAGCGCTGTTGCTTTTGCGGCTTTACTAAAAGAAAGAGAGCGATTTAAAAATAAAAAGATTGGAATTATCCTATCTGGCGGAAATGTGGATTTAAAGAATTTGCCATTCTAGAAATCTCTGTTTCCTCTGTGCCTCCTTGGTGAATATAAACCACAGAGACACAGAGGACACAAAGGAAAATAAAAAATGAAGATAGAAAACAAAAAATATCTAAAATTATCAGGCTTAGAGCCTCTAATCATCACCCCCGAAAGCAATTTCATAAACGTAGGGGAACGCACCAATGTGGCGGGTTCAAAGAAATTTCTTCGATTAATTAAGGATCGAAATTTTGAGGAAGCCCTTTCCGTAGCCCGTGAGCAAGTTGAAAACGGCGCGCAAATTATAGACGTGAATATGGACGACGGTTTGATTGATGGGAAAGAGGCGATGGTAAAATTCCTAAATCTAATTGTTGCAGAGCCCGATATTTCACGAGTTCCAATAATGATAGACAGTAGCAAATGGGAAATCATTGAAGCCGGATTGCAGGTAGTTCAGGGAAAATGTGTGGTTAATTCCATCAGCCTAAAAGAAGGTGAAGCAGAATTTATCCATCACGCAAAACTCATAAAACGCTACGGTGCCGCAGTAATTGTGATGGCTTTTGATGAAACTGGCCAGGCAGATAATTACGACCGACGAATTGAAATTGCCAAACGCTCCTATGATATTTTGGTGAATCAAGTAAAATTTTCTCCGGAAGATATCATTTTCGATTTAAACATTTTTCCAGTTGCCACAGGAATGGATGAGCATCGAAGGAACGCAATCGACTTTATTGAAGCCACCCGCTGGGTTAGAGAGCATTTGCCGCACGTTAGTGTGAGCGGCGGCGTAAGCAATGTTTCTTTCAGTTTCCGTGGAAATGATCCCGTTCGCGAAGCAATGCACTCGGTGTTTTTGTATCACGCCATCCAAGCTGGTATGAATATGGGCATTGTAAATCCCGCGATGTTGGAGGTTTATGACGACATTTCAAAAGATCTTTTGGAACGCGTGGAAGATGTAATGTTCGACCGCCGCGAAGATGCAACTGAGCGTTTGCTTGATTTCGCCGAGACCGTTATAGGAAAATCAAAAGAAAGCAAAATAGATTTGTCTTGGCGGGAAGAACCATTGCAAAACCGCATTACGAGGGCACTGGTAAAAGGAATTGACGAATTCATTTTAGAAGATATTGAAGAGGCGAGACAAAGTGCTGCCAAACCGATTGAAGTAATAGAAGGACATTTAATGACCGGAATGAACGTGGTTGGCG
>DAIMFZ010000112.1:0-7486 GCA_036724225.1 Aequorivita sp. | reverse complement strand
GCCAAAACTTTTTTGGCCGATGGGGTAGCTAATACTGCATGCCCCTGTGGAATCAAAAAGTTTCTTCCGTAACCGTTTTTCACGCTTACAAGATCATCTGCAAATCCCAGATTTTCTACGTCTTTTTTTAATATAAGTTCCATATTGCTCTCTGGTTTTTTATTTTAATAAATCGGCTACGTATGGCATAAGTGCCAAATGGCGCGCTCTTTTAACGGCAACGGCCACTTTGCGTTGATACTTCAATGAAGTTCCGGTAAGCCTTCTAGGAAGGATTTTCCCTTGTTCGTTCACAAATTTCAATAAGAAATCTGCGTCTTTATAGTCAACATACTTAATACCGGATCTCTTGAAGCGACAGTATTTTTTTGTTTTGTTGGTGTCTATGTTAAGCGGGGTAAGATACCTGATCTCTCCGTCTTTTTTTCCTTTTGCCTGTTGTTGTAATGTTGCCATAACTTATGCTGATTTTTTATCGCGGTTTCTTCTTTTTTCTGCCCAAGCAATCGCGTGTTTGTCTAGGCTCACAGTAAGGAAACGCATAAAACGTTCGTCCCTTTTAAATTCAATTTCAAGTTCGTGCACAGCTTCACCTTCAACGGTGAATTCAAAAAGGTGGTAAAACCCACTTTTTTTGTTCTGGATTGGGTAAGCAAGTTTTTTCAAGCCCCAATTTTCTTTGGATATCATCTTAGCACCTTTAGAAACAAGAAGATCTTCGTATTTCTTTACTGTTTCCTTTATCTGATCATCAGATAAAACGGGATTTAAGATGAAAACAGTTTCGTAATGATTCATAAAAAATCTATTAAAATTAATGATTAAAACCTTGGCTTTCTGCCAAAGAGGGTGCAAAAATAATACTTTATTTCGTATTATCAAACCTAAATTCTGATTAGTATTCAAAAATTAGGATTCACGGATTAGGGTTCAAAAATCAGGGTTCAAAGATTGGGATTTTAGACGAAGTGTACGTTTTTTTCGATTAAAATCAAAAAAAGTTGCATTTCATCGATTATTTTCATATTATTGTCCTACGCAAAACCTACTATTGTGGAGAAAACAATACTTAGATGTGCAATTGTAGATGACTCTACACTGCAACGGCTTTCCATTGTGAAGCTTATCCAAATGCATCCATCGCTGGAGCTTGTTGGTGAATATAAAAATGCCGTTGAGGCTAAAATGGGCCTCGCCTCTACGGAAATAGACCTGATTTTTCTCGATATTGAAATGCCTATCCTTTCCGGATTTGATCTGTTGGACGACATACAAAGAAAACCTCAAGTTATATTTGTTACTGGAAAAACCAAATACGCATTCAAGGCTTTTGATTATGATGCCGTGGATTACCTAAGAAAACCCATCGCAAAAGATCGTTTTTTGAACGCTGTTCACAAAGCAATTACCAACTACAAGCTGAAAAACGAAGAAGGCTTTGACGATGAAGATTTTATCTTCGTGAAAAGCAATCTGAAAAAACGAAAAGTTTTCCTGAACGAACTGCGCTATATTGAAGCCTTGGGCGACTATGTAAAATTGGTTACCGAGCACGATTCATTGGTGGTTCTTTCAACCATGAAAGCTTTCCAATCGCTATTGCCGAACGAACGCTTTTTGCGAACCCACAAATCCTACATCGTGAATCTGGACAAGGTGCAGCGTTACAACAGTAAGACCATTGAATTGGACAAAGACAAACTACCTTTGAGCCGAAATAGGAAGGCCGACCTCATTGAAGCTTTGGCAGCTTCGCAGCACGCCTAATAATTATCTACATCAATTGTAACGCGAACGCTTGAAAATTCCTTGATGGAATTGAAACTGCGTTGCACATTTTCAATGTATTTCTTTGTCTTTTCCAAAGATTGCCTCTTTGGAATTTTGACGAGCAAGTTTATGATGTATTTATTTTTAATCCTCCCAATCGGTGGCGATTCCGGACCCAAAACATTTTCCTTAAATTGTCTTTCCAGTGCGAAGCCAAACCAAGCTGATGCTTTTTGGACATGTGCCAGATTTTTGTCCTTAAAAGTAATTTTTATTGTTCTGAAAAAAGGAGGATATTTATAATTGTACCTTTCCTCAAGTTGCTCTTTATACATTGATTCATAATCATTCAGACTTACCTGCTTCAATATTTGATGGTACGGATTGTATGTCTGTATCAAAACCTTCCCGCGTTTTTGTGTGCGTCCTGCCCTGCCCGATACTTGTAACAACAATTGAAAACTCCTTTCATGTGCCCGAAAATCTGGAAAGTTTAGGAGGTTGTCCGCGTTCATCACACCCACGAGGCTTATATTTCTGAAATCCAAACCTTTGGCGAGCATTTGCGTGCCGACCAATATATCTATTTCCTCATTTTCCAACGCCTCGATCAATTTTGAATAGGAATGCTTTCCTTTCGTTGTGTCTTGATCCATCCTGGCTATTTTATGGTCTGGAAACAATGATTTCAATTCAGTTTCTATCTGCTCCGTACCGAAACCTTTGGTGTCCATAGCTTGGCTTCCGCAGGCAATACAGTTTTGCATCATAGCCATATGATATCCACAATAATGGCAGCGCAGTTGGTTTTTTTGCTGATGGAACGTCAAACTAACATCGCAGTTTGGGCATTGGGGCGAAACCCCGCAAGTAGTACATTCCACAACGGGTGAAAAACCTCGTCTATTCTGAAAAAGGATTATTTGTTCGTCATTTTTCAAAGATTCGTGCATTTCTTCCAAAAGCCTATCACTGAAATGGCCCGTCATCTGTTTCTTGCGGTTCTTTTCTTTTATATCCACCAATTCAATATCAGGCATCATTACATTTCCGAAGCGCTTTTTCAAGGTTACCAAACCGAACTTATCCGTTTTTGCGTTGTGGTAGCTTTCCAATGAAGGCGTCGCTGAACCCATTATAAGTTTCGCCCTGTGCAGATTCGCCAAAACAACAGCGCTATCGCGAGCGTTGTAGCGCGGTGCGGGACTGTATTGTTTAAAACTCGGTTCGTGCTCTTCATCAACTATGATAAACCCCAAATTTTTAAATGGAAGAAATAATGAAGAGCGTGCGCCAATGACTATTTGTGCTTTCGGCTTTTCGGCAAGGACGTTGTTCCAAACCTCAACACGTTCGTTTACAGAAAATTTGGAATGGTACACAGAAATTTTTTCGCCAAAATATTTTTGAAGACGACTTATAAGTTGGGTTGTTAAGGCTATTTCGGGAAGCATATACAAAACCTGTTTTCCCGAGGCAATCATTTTTTCAATAAGCCGTACGTAGATTTCGGTTTTTCCGCTGGAAGTAACGCCGTGGAGCAGAACCACATCCTTGCTTTCAAAGGAAGTTTTTATTTCTTCATACGCCTTTATTTGTGCCTCATTCAAGGTTTTTATTTCCGACGAAGATTCGCCAGAAAATTCCACCCGGTCGTGCTGTATAAAATATTCTTCCAAAATTCCTTTATCTAAAAGAGATTTCAAAGTGGCTGAAGTGGCTTCGCTCTTTTTTTGAAGTGCCGTGGAACTAATCTGTTTTTTTGTCTGGCTGTTCAGAACAAAAAGGTTCATCAGTACATCGCGTTGTTTTGGGGCTCGGCTCAATGTGTCCAAAAGTTCGCGCAACTTTTCTTCGGAAGTGTATTTCTTAGTGAGCTTTATGTAGCGTTTCAGTTTTGGAGTATATTGTTCGTAAACCGTTTCCTCTATGGTAACGATTCCTTTTTCAATTAACTTCTGAATTACCGAAACTACGTTCTTCTTATCGAGAATGGTCCGCACATCATTTATATGAAGTGAGGATTGGTGTTGAAGGGCTTCAAAGACCAGAAATTCTTCATCAGACAGCAAATTTTCATCATAATTTTTTACTGAAGTAAGCTTTATCATAGTTTCACTTTCCAGCAAAAATGCGCTGGGCAATGCTGCTTTTATTACTTCGCCCAAAGAACACATATAATAATTGGCGAGCCATTTCCAATGTTTCAATTGAAAGGTGGTGATGATGGGTTCTTCATCCAAAATATGGTCTATGGATTTGGTTTCATACCCCACTGGCGGTTGATCGTGAACTTGATAGACAATACCAGTGTAAACTTTAGATTTTCCAAAAGGAATAGCCACGCGCATCCCGGGTTTTAGAAAGGCTGCTTCGTCCTTGTTCACGCTGTACGTGAAAGATTGTTTTAACGGAATTGGCAGAATAACGTCAATGAAATACAAGTTGAAAAGTTATTTAGTTATTGGGTTATTTTGTGGGGACAATATAAAAAAAGGCCACCAAAATTGGTGGCCTAAAGATACTGTTTTTAATATTTTTTAATGAACACGGGTCCAAGTTTGCGTTCTTCCTAAAAGCGAGAAACCAATGTAGCCTCGTACATTCAATTTGTTGGCGCCATCAAGTTCAATATAGCATTTATAAACTTTTCCGTTATTCGGATCCATAATGGTTCCATCATTATATTCATCACCATCTTTTTCAAGTCCTTTAATAATTACCATTCCTAAAATGGGCTTGTCTTTATCAGAGCCTGGGCACTTATCACAAGTTGCATTTTTCTTAGCGGGATTCAATATTTCTACTACTTTCCCATACACTTTTCCGTTTTGTTTATAAATTTCAACGATTGATTTTGCTTCCCCCGTTTCGTCGTCAAGGGTTTTCCATTTTCCGGTTACGTCCTGAGCCACAGCCGACATAACGGTAAGGGCAATGAGGGCTAGAGTTAAAAGTATTTTTTTCATCTGTATATAATATTTGAGAGTTAAGAAGATGGAATGCCCAAATATACATCTTCTGTTTGTTTATAATTAGTTATTGGGCATTTCATAATTTAAAAATTAGGTTTAGTGTTACATTTTTCTTTTAGCCGCTTAATTGAAATATTTAATTCAAAACCTAGCAGCAAGAGGTTTGCATTTATCCAAATATATAACATCAAAATCAGAAGCGCACCAATGGAGCCGTATAACTCGTTATAATTTGAAAAATTTTTGATATAGACACCGAAAAAGTATGTGGTAAGCATAAACAGCACCGTGGTTGTTACTGCTCCAATTGAAAAAAAACTGGATGACCTACCCTCTTTGGTTCCAAAATAATAAAGTGTGGCAATAACCACATAAATCATTACTACAAAAACAAGAAATTGAAAGAACGAAATCCAGAAAAGATCATTATCAATATAAGCTCTGGATTGAAGGTCGTGGATGATGTATTCTCCATAAAGTATGACCCCTACCGAAGTTAACAACAACAATGCCAAGAAAATGGAAACCGCTAGTGCCACAATGTATTGTCTAAAGAAATTGCGGTTCATGGTTACATGAAATGAATATTCAAAAGCACTGAATATAGCATTTACGCCATTCGTTGATAGGAATATAGAAAGAAAAAACACAAAGGATATTAAACCTGCCCGAGGGTTCACTGCAATATCCGCAATTATTGGGTAAAAAAATTGTGTGGTTTGCTCTGGTAATAGGGCTTCCATAAATATAAGAAAACGAGTTTGAAAACCTTCTACTGGAATATAGGGAATAAGGTTAAGTAAAAGGAGTAAAAAAGGAAATAGCGCGAGAAAAAAACTGTAAGCAATGGAACTGGCGCGAGGCGAAAAAGAACCTTTCAATATTCCTGTTACATATATTTCCAGCAAATGGTAAAGCGAAAAATTACCCAAACCTGGAAGTTTGATTTTTTTACTGAGCCTAACCAAACCTCGAATGATGGGAATCTTGGTTTCATTTTCTTCTTCTTCGCTCATTTAACGGCTTTTAGGCTAAGGTCCATATTGTGAACGGAGTGTGTCAAGGCACCGCTGGAAATGTAATCCACACCACACTCGGCATATTTTCTGGCAGTTTCCAAGGTGATGCCACCGCTGGATTCGGTAAGACATTTACCGTTGATAAGCTTGACGGCTTTGCGGGTTTAATCATAATTGAAATTGTCTATCAAGATTCGATAAACGCCATCGTTTAAAAGTATTTCTTCTATTTCCGCAAGATTTCTGGCTTCCACAATTATTTTTAGATCGAGGTGATTGATTTCCAGATAGCGTTTTGTTTTTTCAATAGCCTTCGTTATTCCGCCGCAGAAATCTATGTGGTTGTCCTTTAACATTACCATATCATAAAGTGCGAAACGGTGGTTTTCCCCGCCCCCAATCTTTACGGCCCATTTTTCCAAAGCGCGAATGCCGGGCGTGGTTTTTCGGGTGTCGAGAATTTTTGTATTTGTTCCCTCCAATAGCTTTACGTATTTATTGGTTTTGGTGGCGATGGCACTCATGCGTTGCATGGCGTTAAGCACCAATCTTTCAGATTTTAAAATGGATTGCGAAAGGCCTGAAACATAAAAACCTATATCGCCATATTTTACTGGACTTCCGTCTTTAATTTTAATATCAAGTTCAAGTCCTGGGTCGACGTATTCAAAAACTTGGCGTGCAAATTCTACTCCGGCGATAATGCCTTCGTCCTTTACTAAAAGTTTTGCAGAACCCATGGCATCTTCCGAAATACAGGCCAACGAGCTGTGATCGCCATCACCAACGTCTTCACGGATAGCGTTGGCTATAATAATGTCTATTTCTTTGTTGAATTGTTTCTGTGAAATCATAGCACCGAAATTTCAGCTAAAATACTTTAAAAAGTTTGAAATTGATGTTTCAGTATAAAAGAGGTTAAGTATATAATATAAAAAAGCGGCTAAAAATTTAGCCGCTTCTTTTAAAATTAATAAGGATTTAATTATTTATTTTCCAAAATAGTTAGCTGCTACTATTTTCTTAATACCCAATCCTTTTGAGGTACTAAGTTTAATAAACAATACTTCATTGTTTATTTTTCCAGTTAAATCAATTTTATTTATAGCATTAGTTCCATTAACATAGTTATTATTTACAACCTTTTCAACTAATGTACCACTAATATTATATATTTCTATAGTTACATCAGTATCATAATCAAAATTATATTTAACATAAAACTCGTTATTAAAAGGAACTGGATATAAATCAAAATCAAGAGTCCATTCAGTCTTATCCGTTTCTGCCTGAGTTACATTTTGATTTGCAGAGCAGTTTATAGGATTTAGAGTTGAAGTTTGTGAACCACCCTCATCATTTGAAATTGAACATCTGCAAACAACTTCACATGTAACAGCATGTGCAATTATCCAGAATGGTCCGTCAACAGCCACATCTTGTAATGTATAATTGTTAACGTGATCAAGTGACCCTAGGTTAAAGTTATATTGTCCAGGAGCTACAGTAGGTCTTCCATTTTTTGTAGGATATTTTTCACAACCAATATTCACATGAGCTTCACTCATTGAATACCCTGGTAATATATTATACTCTACATCAACCAATCCACCAGCATAGGTTACGGTAACACTACCTACGTTAACACCTCTACTGGTATCACAATGTGCAGCACCGGCCCATAAAGGCATAACATAAGTTCCTTCCTCAGCAATGTAATTA
>DAIMFZ010000111.1:7370-7648 GCA_036724225.1 Aequorivita sp. | reverse complement strand
TTTGTACATCCCAATACGGCTTTTTTAATTTAAATAAAATTCAATTATATAGATTTAACCTTTCCGGAACCTATTACTTTTACATCATTGGTAACGGGGTTTCCAACATAAAAAACAGAACCGGAACCTTGAATTCTGGCCTTCAGACTATTTTTTGCGTTTATAGTTGAATCACCCGAGCCTGAAATATAGATTTGCGTATTTTCAGAAATCAATTCCTTTCCTTCAAAATTACCGCTGCCTGTGGTTTTTATTTCAACATCTGTTGATTTTCCATC
>DAIMFZ010000111.1:1202-7360 GCA_036724225.1 Aequorivita sp. | reverse complement strand
ATATTGCCAGAACCGTTGAGCTCCGCGATCAAAGATCCTGTTTCAACTGAGAGTTCTATTTTTCCCGAACCATTTAAACTCAGTGCTAAGGAATTAATCTTCAATACATCTTTTCCTTCTACACTTCCAGACCCTCTTATGGAAATTCCAGCAACATCTTCAAAAGGAACAGTTATTTTTATCTTTTTCGTATTCTGAAGCGATGTGTTTTTTTTCATGGAAATGGTAAGCGTCTCGCCATCAGATTCCACAATTATTCTGTCCTGAATATTGTCCTCAGCTGTAACCGTTATGTTTCCTTCAGTTCCTTTTTTAAGATAAACTTCCAAAGAACCAGAAACGTTTATAGTGCTGTATGGTTGCGTTGTTACGGTTTTTGATATTACATTTCCGCTTCCTATAATGGTTTTATTATCATTGCTTTGTGCATTCAATGAAAGATTTGCAATAATAAGAAGGGTAAATACGACTGAAAATTTAGTTAGTACATTCATGGTTTTATAATTTTAATTAACATATATTTTGTTAAAGACTGAATTTCAGTATGAATGTTACACTTTTCGGATAAAAATATTAGATATCTGGCACAACTCTTGAAATATAGAAGGAAAGAGACTGCAATACAATTGATATTCAGCGTTCTTTCATAAAAAATACAGCAACATTTAAACAATAAACATTGTGCTTACTTAAGTTATGACACAATGTCCTAAACACTTATATGGCCAATTCCAAACTTACATCATTAGACAAGTTGTCATTTCAGGATATACAGGAAGATGCAGAATTCATCCCGCTAATGTCCACTGAAGACGAAGATGCAATGCACAAAGAGCAGCTTCCAGAAATACTTCCTATTTTGCCTTTGCGGAACACGGTTTTATTTCCTGGTGTTGTAATCCCTATTACGGCGGGCCGCGATAAATCCATTAAACTCATCAACGAAACCAACAAGGGAAACAAGGTTATAGGCGTTGTTTCCCAAAAGGATGAAAATGAAGAGGAACCCGGCATAGAGGATATAAATACCATCGGGACCGTGGCCAAAATACTTCGGGTACTAAAAATGCCCGATGGAAACACTACCGTAATCATTCAAGGGAAAAAACGCTTCGAGGTTGCAGAAGTAATCACCACGAGCCCCTATATGACGGCTACAATCCGTGAAGTTGCCGAAGCCCGACCCGAAAAGGAGAGCGATGAATTCAAGGCAATTATAGATTCCATAAAGGAAATGGCGCTGCAAATAATTAAGCAAAGCCCCAACATTCCTTCTGAAGCGGCTTTTGCGATTAAAAATATTGAAAGCCCCAGTTTTCTTATAAATTTTGTTTCTTCAAACTTAAATATAGAAGTTGAGGAAAAACAGTCTCTTTTGGAAATAAATAACCTGAAGGACCGCGCACTGGCAACATTGCGCTATATGAATATGGAAATCCAGAAGCTTTCGCTCCGAAACGATATTCAGAGCAAAGTGCAAAGTGATATAAACCAACAACAGCGCGAGTATTTTCTTCACCAACAAATGAAAACCATACAGGAAGAGCTTGGCGGCTCAACCATGGAAGAAGAAATAGAGGAGATGCGCAATCGTTCCAAATCCAAAAAGTGGAGTAAGGAGGTTGACAAACATTTTCAGAAAGAACTTGCCAAAATGCAGCGGATGAACCCGCAAGTTGCGGAATACAGCATTCAACGCAATTATTTGGAATTGATTTTGGAACTTCCGTGGAACAAATACAGCAAAGATAAATTCGATTTAAAACGCGCCCGAAAAATTCTGGACCGCGACCACTTCGGACTTGATGATGTTAAACAACGGATTATTGAATATTTGGCCGTCCTTAAATTGAGGAATGATATGAAATCGCCCATACTCTGTCTTTATGGCCCACCGGGAGTTGGAAAAACTTCATTGGGGAAATCTATTGCAGAGGCTTTGGGCAGAAAATATGTACGAATGAGTCTGGGCGGACTTCGTGATGAAGCCGAAATACGAGGGCACCGAAAAACCTATATTGGCGCAATGCCCGGAAGGATTGTTCAAAGTATAAAAAAAGCTGGCACCAGTAATCCTGTTTTTGTTTTGGACGAAATAGATAAAATTTCTGTAGGACATCAAGGCGATCCTTCATCGGCGATGCTGGAAGTGCTTGATCCCGAGCAGAACAATTCGTTTTATGACAACTTTTTGGAACTCGGTTATGACCTTTCAAAGGTAATGTTCGTCGCTACCTCCAACAGTTTGAGCACCATTCAGCCTGCACTGCTCGACCGAATGGAAATCATAAATGTTACGGGTTATACGGTTGAGGAAAAAGTGGAAATAGGAAAACGCCACCTGCTTCCAAAGCAATTGAAAGAACACGGAATGGATACTGATGCATTGAAAATAGCCAAACCTCAACTCGAAAAAATCGTGGAAGGTTACACCCGCGAAAGTGGCGTTCGTGGATTGGAAAAACAAATTGCAAAAATGGTCCGTTACGCTGCTATGAAAATTGCAATGGAGGAAAAATACAAAGTAAAGGTGACCAATGAAATTATTGTGGAAGTATTGAGCGCCCCAAAAATGGAACGCGATAAATACGAAAACAATGAAGTAGCTGGTGTAGTAACAGGACTTGCGTGGACGAAGGTCGGCGGCGATATTCTATTTATTGAATCTGCGCTTTCCAAAGGTAAGGGCACGCTAAATATGACCGGTAACCTTGGAAAAGTAATGAAGGAATCTGCCACTATTGCGTTGGAATACATAAAATCCAATGCAGAACAATTGGGTATAAATCCTAATATTTTTGAAAATTACAACGTACACATTCACGTGCCCGAAGGCGCAACGCCGAAGGATGGACCAAGTGCGGGTATAACGATGCTCACCTCCTTAGTTTCGCTTTTTACCCAAAGAAAAGTAAAGAAATCACTAGCCATGACTGGTGAAATTACACTTCGCGGTAAAGTGCTTCCCGTTGGTGGAATAAAGGAAAAGATTCTTGCGGCAAAACGGGCCCGTATCAAGGAAATACTGCTTTGTGAAGACAACAAACCTGATATTGAAGATATAAAACCTGAATATTTAAAAGGGTTGACCTTCCATTATGTGAAAGATATGAGCGAGGTGCTGAATTTAGCTTTGACAAAGGAAAAAGTGAAAAATGCCAAGAAACTTTAAACGGTTATCTTCAAATGATTTCTTTGCCTTGCAAAAATAAATTATACTTGCATTCGTTTAGTTTTTAGTTACGGTAACACGCGTCTATGGCCCAAAAGGTTTTCTTAGTTGTTTCGCTTTTTATATCTCAGCTTTTGGTGGCACAGATAGGAGGCAGGGCAACCTATCAATTCCTAAATTTGGTAAATAGTCCACGGATGGCGGCGTTGGGAGGAAAAGTGGTAACCAATTATGATTATGACCCTACCCAAGGTCTGTTCAATCCGGCAAGTATCAATCCCGCGATGGACAATCAACTGTCGCTAAACTACACAAACTACATTGGCGACGTAAACTACGGAACTGCTGCCTATGCTTATCTTTGGGACCGAAGGACACAGGTTTTGCACATAGGAGCCACCTATGTCAATTACGGAAAATTCGATGGATATGACGAAGCGGGAAACCCTACAAATAGTTTCAGTGGGAGCGAAGTGGCTTTATCCATTGGGCACGCCAGAAATATAGCATTTACCAATTTTCACGTAGGCGTAAACCTGAAGCTTATTTCATCTAAACTGGAAAACTACTCGTCTTTTGGTGGCGCTTTAGATATTGGACTTATGTACGTTTACGAAGATTGGGATCTACAAATAACGGGCGTAGCCAGAAACATTGGAATGCAGTTCAAACCCTATCACGAAGAATACGAGCCGTTGCCGTTTGAAGCTATCTTTGGAATTTCGCAGACCCTTGAAAACATCCCACTTCGTTGGCACTTCACTTTGGAAAACATGCAACAGTGGAAAATAGCATTTTCAAACACTTCCCGAGAGGAAATCGATCTTGAGGGAAATTCAAAAAAAGAAAAAATAACTTTTGTCGATAATGCATTTCGGCATATGATAGTGGGAATTGAACTTTTCCCCGAAAGTGGTTTCAACATCCGACTGGGCTACAATTTCAGAAGGGCCGAAGAATTGCGTATTATAGAAAGACGCTCTTTTGCAGGATTGAGTGCCGGGTTTGCTATAAAATTGAACAAATATAGATTGAGCTATTCCTATTCAAAATATAGTTCAGCAGCATCATCCAGTTTCTTTGGGCTTAACTTAGACCTTCAGTGATGCGAAAAATTACCATTGCTATTGACGGATATTCCTCCACAGGAAAAAGCACAGTGGCCAAACAACTCGCAGATTATTTGGGTTATGTTTATGTGGATAGCGGGGCGATGTACCGCGCTGTTACGCTTTTTGCAATGCAGAACGGCATTATTTCAAAAAATCATTTTGACACGAAGAAATTGATTGAATCCCTTGATTCTATCAATTTAAAATTCAAAAAGGAAGCGGTTTGGAACAAAGCCCATATTTTTTTGAATGGCAAAGATGTTGAACATGAAATCCGCAATCTTAAAGTATCGGAATTTGTAAGCCCAATAGCCACCATTCGTGAAGTACGAGTAAAATTGGTGGCACAGCAACAGCAGATGGGGCTGGAAAAGGGCGTGGTTATGGATGGCCGCGACATAGGCACCGTTGTTTTTCCAAAGGCGGAACTAAAGATATTTATGAACGCTTCTGCCAAAGAACGCGCACAGAGAAGGTATAAAGAGCTTTTGGATCGAGGCGAAAAAATAGAATATAAAGATGTTTTAAAAAACATTCAAGAGCGCGACCATATTGACACTACACGCGAAGATTCCCCTTTATTAAAAGCCGAAGATGCCATTGAAATAGACAATTCCGAAATGAATCTTGAAGACCAATTCAACACGGTGCTTCAATTGGCTAAAGATAGGATTGCTGGGCGGATATAGAAAAGGACTTAAGACGGTAGGACTTAAGACATAGGACTAATAAGTACTTTTTTTTAAATATAAAGCTATTTTCAAAATATTTTTTAGTCTTACGTCCTGAATCATTCACTCTTATGACCTTTAAGGAAGAACTAGATCGGTAGAGGATTAAGGTTTGACTTTCCGGGCTACCGCCTTGCTGGTTTTGGTTTTGCCAAGCTCGCTGAACTCAAAAGTGTACTGATTTTTTTGGGTAGTGAGTATCTTGATAAGAATTGTCTTCTTTTCAGCCTGGTTCTTTGGATGAAGCTTTTCCAGAACGTATTCGCAGTCATTCACCCAGCGGATTGAGGAAGTATCGCTCTTACCCTCAAAAAAATCAATTTCGATGGAATCATTTCTTGTAATAGTAGTTTTGAAAACCTCTGTGCCCGAAAGTGCTTCAAATTCAAACGTTCCAGTCCTGAAATCAGAGCAATTACGCTCGCTTTCATAACAACTGTTCAAAAAAAGCAAGCTTGATAAAAGAATAAAAAAGCGCATTCTGAATTTTTAAGCAAATTTCCGAAAATTTAAGCAAACCATTCAGTTTTGATAAATATTAAAACTGCCATCGTTGTAAAAAATAACTATCCGTTCAATATCTCTTGAATTTTTACTTGTTTGGGGTGTTTTCCTTCCTTCCGCATTATTTTCCTGCTTGCCAACAGGAATGACTTCTGAAAAAAGGTCCATGGATTTTCCTTCCGTTGAAAATGTTTTCTGTTTTGTGGCAAGAGTATCAACCCTATTTTCCGAAGTGGAAGGGAAGGTTCCCTTTCCAAGCAATAGCCAATTCATTTCTACCTCGGGAAATTTTTGAAGTAGCTTCATCATAAATTCTAAGCTCGGTTTATTTCTTCCGGAGAGCAAATGCGAAATAGTGGAGCGGTTAAAATCCAGTTCCTCGGCAAATGCGGTAGCAGTTAAATTGTAATATTCCAGAATTTTCTCGAGTCTTTTAACGAAATCTGAGCTGTTTATCATTGTAACAATTTCTATAGCTATATAACGGTTACAAATGTAATATATTGTTGATATAATCCCGTAAAATCGATCAAGAATTACATAATTAATTAATATTTAAACTTTATATAAATACATATAATATACTGATAATTTTATAAGAAATTTCGAAAAATAATACATTTTGATGATTTGGATTTA
>DAIMFZ010000111.1:0-1192 GCA_036724225.1 Aequorivita sp. | reverse complement strand
AGCTTTATAATTAGATATCGTATAAATATGTAAATTGGAGCCACTCGAAACCACTAAAAGGAACTAAACTGTTTACAGAGGTAATCAAGATTCATTTATTGGCTTGTTTACAATTGTGAACAAACCATTGTTTAACTTTGTAAACGACAATTAACTTTATGGAAATAGAACATTGGTATCGCAATAATTTTGAGTTTAATTTAAAGGGCAGATACATCACGTTACAACATGTCTATCCTTTGCTGGATATGTACAAAATGAATTTTGAATTTTCCGTACCCGGACTTTCTGAAATGGGTCGGGATATTCCATTGCTGAAAATTGGGAATGGTTCCGAGATAGTTTTGGGTTGGTCGCAAATGCACGGAAATGAATCCACAACCACGAAGGCTATTTTTGATTTTTTAAAATTTATAAGTCAGAAACATTACTTTCAAACGGAAATTGAGCGCTTTTTGAGTAAATATACCTTTTGCCTATTCCCAGTACTCAATCCAGACGGGGCAGAGCTTTACACACGGGAAAACGCCAACCACATTGATTTGAACCGGGATGCACAAAATTTGTCACAAAAGGAAAGCCAGTGCCTCCGCACCGTTTTTGAAAAGTTGCAACCTTCACTCTGTTTAAACCTGCACGACCAACGTTCCATTTATGGTTTTCAGAATGGCAATCCCGCAGTGGTTTCCTTTTTGTCTCCTTCCGCAGATGAGAAACGAACCCTAACGCCTTCCAGAAAAGTAGCAATGCAGCAAATAGTGAAAATGAACGATTTGTTGCAGAAATACATTCCTGGGAAGGTTGGGAGGTATGACGACAGTTTTAATGAAGCCTGTGTTGGTGATACTTTTCAAAGGGCGGGAATACCTACAATTCTTTTTGAAGCTGGACATTTTGATCAAGATTATCAACGTGAAAAAACGCGGGAATTTATATTTTATTCCTTGCTTTCATTGTTTGAAATTACTGGTAGAAATATGGATATAATAGACTACAAAACATATTTTGACATTCCTGAGAATCTTAAAAACTATAACGATTTCATTCTTAGAAATGTAAAGTTACCAAATGAAAAGACCTTGGTTTCGGTAGCTATCCAATACAACGAGGTCTTAGGGAACGATGAAATAAATTTTGTTCCAGTAATTGACGGAATTGGAGGAATTAGGACTCGAGGGGACGCGCATCACCG
>DAIMFZ010000110.1:0-7689 GCA_036724225.1 Aequorivita sp. | reverse complement strand
TAATTTACATAGTATCCTTAGTTTCACTTGTGGGTCTTTTCGTGTTTGGAAAAACCATTGCCGGAGCCACTTCGTGGTATGATTTCGGAGGGATCAGCATCCAACCAAGCGAATTTGTAAAAGCCACTACCGCTTTGGCGCTCGCAAAATACGTGAGCGATATTCAAACGGATATGAAGGATTTTACACATCAAATAGGTGCTTTTATTATTCTCGTTTTGCCCGCAATTTTAATTATTCTTCAACCGGACCCAGGAAGTGCGCTGATCTATGCAGCTTTTGTTTTTCCGCTTTATAGGGAAGGGCTACACGGCGTTTATCTGTTGTTAGGTCTTTTTACGGTTATGCTTTTCGTTTCTACACTTGCTTTCGGGGCGGTTTGGGTTGCCGTTGGGGTAGTGATTTTAGCTGGGATTCTTTTTTATAGGAATAGAAAAAAACGACCGAATATCATTAAATATATTCTAATTGTTTTAGGTGCAATAGTTTTTGCATTTTCCGTAAGTTACATTTTCAATAACGTTTTTAAACAGCACCACCGTGATCGTTTCAATATTGTTTTGGGGAAAGAGGTAGATGCGCGCGGCATTGGTTACAACACCCACCAAAGCGAAATTGCAATCAGTAACGGCGGTTGGCTGGGTAAAGGTTGGACGCAGGGAACACAGACCAAAGGAAATTTTGTGCCCGAACAGCACACTGATTATATTTTCAGCACAGTTGGCGAAGAATGGGGTTTTGTGGGAAGTATGATTGTAGTACTAATGTTTGTTGCACTAATTACAAGAATCATTTTTCGTGCGGAAAAACAGAAATCGCAATTCGGAAGAGTTTATGGCTACAGCGTTGCGGCAATTCTCTTTTTCCACTTTTTTGTGAATATCGGGATGGTTACGGGTATTTTTCCAACTGTTGGAATTCCACTTCCCTTCTTTAGCTACGGGGGTTCAGCGCTTTGGGGCTTTACTATTTTGCTCTTTATTTTTGTGAAATTGGATGGCGCAAATTACCATTACGCTTAAGAAAATGAAATCGAAATCGAAAGAAGGATTTTACTACTAACTGCCACTGAATACTGCCAACTTATTTCTTTCCCCAAGATTTTAAATCAATCGAATTCTCCATTTTATTTTCAATATAATCGGGCAGATTCGGAAAAAAATCAATTCCAGTTTTGGCCTCGATTTCGTCAATGGAAACTGCGTATTCGTAAAAAGATTCACTGGATGGCATATTCGGAATTACAAAAGCGATAGCTTTATAATTTCCATTGGAAGCATCCACGATTATTTTATAAAATTCATTGGGAACTGAAACATTTTCATCGCCTATGGTTTTCATATTTCCTTTTAAAACGCCGCCGGTAACCACATAAACCCCATCGTATTTTTCGGCCCAAAAACGTACTTTCTGTTCCAAACGGTTCCAGATTCCAGCATTAAAATCGTGATCCTGTGGACTGATGTTACTGGTCAAAAAAGTTTCGTTGTAAGTTTCAAAAGAAATACTCCGATCACCGGCAGGGCAAAGATGCCCACGGTCATAGCCTGAGTTTTTATAGTTTCGCCAATCTGCAGATTTCGTTTTCACGCTTTTATCTTGAATAAAATACGGTCTGTCATATTCGTTTTTTGAAAGATCTTTTCTTTTCAATTCATAAGCCACCCACTCTGCCTGCTCATCTTTTTCGGAATAGGAAAGGGTGAAATAGTTATGCTTTACAATTGCTCCCGTGGTGGAACTTGGCAGAAATGAATCGTCAAATTCTTCGGAAGTGTGCTGTGTTGTATTTGAAGTTTGCGGGACTGTATCATTTTCTTTACCAAAATAACCGTCACTATAATAAAGAGCGACAGTTACAATGATAATTACTAAAGGGTAAATGTATTTTCGGTTCATTCTGTTTTCAATTAAGCATTCCGCACATCCATAGCGTCTCGCAGTGCATTTCCTATCAACATAAACGCGGTAACCAAACTCATAATGGCGAGTCCGGGGATTAGGGCAAGATAGGGTTTCCCCAAAATAATGTACGCGTAGTGGTCTTTGATAATTCCACCCCAACTGGGCATTGGTGGCTGTGCGCCGATTCCTAAAAACGAGAGTCCACTTTCAATAAGAATTGCCCCCGCAAAATTGGCCGCAGATATAATGATTACTGGTGCCATACTGTTTGGCAAAATATGTTTCACAATTATTCTGAAATCATTAAAACCCAACGCACGGGCAGCGGTTACGTATTGCATCTGTTTTACGCCCATAACCTGCCCGCGAACTACGCGCGCAACTTCCACCCACATTGTGAGCCCTACGGCGATAAAAACTTGCCAAAAACCCTTGCCGAGTGCCAAAGTAATTGCAATTACTAAAAGTAAGGTTGGGATTGACCAAGTAACATTAATCAACCACATAATTGCTGCATCCACTTTTCCACCAAAATAACCCGCAATGGCTCCCATTGTAATTCCAATAATCAAAGAAATAAAAACAGCCACAAAGCCGATGGCCAATGAAATTCTTATACCAATCAACATTCGGCTTAGCAGGTCGCGGCCGTATTTATCAGTTCCCAATAAAAAGGTCTTTTCGGCAATGTATTTATTTGGAATATCACTCACCGAAGTTGCATCGTGGAAAAGGGAAAGAGGATATTCCTTTTGAAGTCCATCCGCGCCATCGGCAGTATATTCGGTAATTTCGATGGAGCTTTCAGTCAAAGAGAATTTTGAAACAGGAATTTCCGTGTCCGCATTCTTTTTTCCAAAAAAAAATGCCGACAGTGGATTTTGTGTTTCAACCACCACGGGAATGGTCAACATTTTTACCAAAAACCCAGGATTTTTGGAATGTATGGAAAGGTGCATTTGGTTTGCGTTCTGTGAATTGTCTGGAGCCAAGGCATAAGCAAAAACAGCAACTAAAACACAGAGGGTCAAAAAACCCAAACTAAAAACGCCCCAAAAGTTTTTTTTGAACTTTTGGAGCGCTATTCGGGTTAATGAAGTGGAGTTTTTCACATTTCAAATTTACTGAAAAATACAGTTTCCCCGTATAAAAAAACCTACAAGGTTTTAAAGCATTGCAGGTTTGGTTTTCTTCTATCTACTCCTTTTTCAAAGAAGTTGACAAAAAATTAGTTTTTAATATCTGCCACCTTTTTCGCTTTAATATTGTTCAGCTTTAAATCCTCAAGCACGTGCACGGCCTCTTCAACATATATATCCTTGCTCAAGTTTTTGTGCCATCTTTTGCGTTTGTCTGTGAGTGTGGTGTCCTGCTTCATCAATTCAGTTTCGTATGGCAATGATTCAAAAGTCAACTGATTATCATATTTGTCAATGGCTTCAAAACGCTTGGTTTCTTTTTTGCGCTGTTCAATTTCGGCACTGTAATCTTTGAAATTAAGGTTTACTTCTTTTTCGTCCCTTTGTGTTTTTATCCATTTTGCATTATCATCAATCAACTTCAATTGCTCGTTTTGTGCCATTCGTTCTTTGCTTTTTTGTATGGTTTCATCATAATCAATATAACCATCCCAAACATCATAGCTCGCGGCCTCTATTTTATCATATGGCAGCGGATTGGGATAATCCCTTTCACCAACATCAATGTAGCTGTACCGGTCTGGCATTACCACATCACTTTTCACGCCTTCCAGCTGGGTGGAACCTCCAGTAACACGATAGAACTTTTGGGAAGTGATTTTCAACGCTCCCAAATCGCCCAAATCATTTTTGCGGAGCCATTGGTTTAAATCTATTACATTTTGTACGGTTCCCTTACCGTATGTCTGTTTGCTGCCAATGATGATTGCGCGTTTGTAGTCCTGCATTGCGGCTGCCAAAATCTCGGACGCAGAAGCAGAAAGCTCGTTCACCAAAATAACCAATGGACCGTCCCAAACTATTTCACTGTCCTTGTCCTCCAGCACCTCTTTATTCCCAGTGGAAGCAACCTGCACAACAGGTCGTTTTTTAATGAAAAGCCCAGCAATATCAACAGCTGTGCGTAAAGACCCACCGCCATTGTCGCGAAGGTCCAAAACCAGACCTTCCATTCCTTCTTCTTTTAGACGGATTATTTCTTTTTTAACATCAGTCGCTGCATTGCGTTCTTTGTAATTGTCCATATCAAAATAAAACTGCGGAAGGTTTATCAATCCAAATTTACGGCCGTCCTTTTCAATAAAGGAAGACTTCGCATAAGTTTCTTCCAGCTCCACCACATCGCGGGTAAGGGTTTTGTCTGAAATGGTTCCATCCACATTCTTAATAGTCAAAGTAACGTTGGTGCCTTTTGGCCCTTTTATGAGTTTTACTGCGTCGTCTATGCGCATACCCACAATGCTTACGGCATCTTTATCATTTTCTTGTTTTACTTTTAAAATGGCATCGCCCACTTCAATTTTTTCACTTCGCCACGCTGGGCCACCACTGATAACTTCAATGACAGTTATGTAATCGTTTTTCTTTTGAAGTCTTGCCCCAATGCCTTCCAGTTTTCCGGACATTTGCAGATCAAACCTGTCCTTTTCGGGCGGTGCAAAATAATTGCTGTGTGGATCGAACTCTTCAACAATAGTGTTTAAATAAATTGCGAAATAATCCTTGCGCTCCAGGTCTTTTGCAAAATCATAATATTCGTCAAGAGAGCTTTTTGTGGTTTCGCGGGCTTTTTGTTCCAATTCAGATAAGTATTTCAGTTTAAAGAGTTCTTCTTCTTTGGAAGTTTTCTTTTTATCAATTACATAAGAATTATCCGAATCGTCATCAACACTAATTTCTTCGGAAGCGGTTATTCCCTTCTCCTTATTTTTTTGATCTTCCACCAAATCATAATATCCTGAAAGTGTTGAGAATTTCAATTGTTGTTTCCAGCGTGCTTGCAAATCCTTTAATGAAGCCGAATAAGCAAGATTGTCATAATCTACATCAATAATCTCCTTTTCATTAAAATTGAAGGGTTTACTGAGAATTTCGGGGTAAATTTTCTTCACATCTCCCATTCTTTCTTGGAAACGGTTGTAAACCAAATCGAAGAAAGTAAGGTCTTTGTTTTTTATTTGATCGTCAATTTCGATTTTGTATTTGCTGAATTCAGCAATATCCGAAGCCAAAAAATAACGTTTCAAAGGATCAAGCCCTTTTATGAAATTTTCATAAACATCAGCCGAAAATTGATCGTTTATATCTTTGGGGTCATAATGTCCTTTTTGAAGCACATACGTAATAAGGTCCAAGAGGACTTTGTCTTTATCGGGGTCGTTAAATTCCTTGGTCGTGAAGCTACAGGAAGCTACCGAAACAAAGACAGCAAGGAACAAAACTTTAAAATTATTTTTCATAATACGCATAGCAATCGTGTTGTTTTTAAGAGTGCCTAAATTATACAAAAAACCGTGCCAATAAAGGATTTGGGTACTAATTTTTTGTTAAACAGCTTTTTCAATTCTGAATTCAGAGTTCTTAATTCATAATTAATACACGTACTTTTGTTTTTTTAAAATCAAAAAGAAATAATGTCCAAAAATCGACCGCTCATTTTAGTTACCAATGATGATGGCATCAATGCGCCCGGCATTCGCACTTTAATAGAAGTAATGAATACTTTGGGTGAAGTTTGCGTGGTGGCTCCAGACTCACCACAAAGCGGGATGGGCCACGCAATAACTATAAATGATGCTTTGTATTGCAATGGTATAAAGGTGAACAACGGCGACCCGCACCGCGAATTCAGTTGCAGCGGAACACCGGTTGACTGTGTAAAAATAGCTGTAAACGAGATTTTGAAACGCAAACCGGACCTTTGCGTGAGCGGCATAAACCACGGCAGTAACTCCTCCATAAACGTAATTTATAGCGGAACGATGAGTGCTGCCGTAGAAGCAGGAACGCTGGGTATCCCGTCCATTGGGTTTTCACTTTTGGACTATTCATTGGAAGCAGATTTCTCACCCTCCAAAAAATTTGTGGAATCCATCGCTCAGCAAGTTCTTAAAAACGGATTGCCAAAAGGAGTAGTTTTAAATGTAAATATTCCGAAATTACCCGCTTCGGAAATAAAAGGAATAAAAGTGTGCCGACAGGCCAATGCTCATTGGGAAGAAAAATTCGACAAGCGCACCAATCCGTTGGGACGCGATTACTACTGGCTCACTGGCGAATTTGTAAACGAAGATAAAGGCGAAGACACTGACGAGTGGGCGCTGCACAATGGTTTTGTTTCTGTGGTCCCGGTACAGTTTGACCTTACCGCCCACCACGCAATAAAGGAACTTAATACTTGGGATTTGTAGAAGACAGGTGCTGGATAATTGGTGGTGGGTGATAGATGACGAGTGCTAAAATTAAAAAAAAATTAAGTCAATAACCGATAACTGAAAACCGATAACTGATAAAATGAAACCACACGTAAAAGAAATATTGATTGGATTGGTAATAGGGTTGGCGGCAAATATGTCCGGTACTTATATATACATTTTCTTTTTTTCAAAACTTAGCTTAAAATCAACACTACAAGCGGCTTTGGAAAATGGTTTTATAGGAAGTTTGATAGCTTTAGGCGCAATTTTAAACTTAATCGTATTTTTTATCTTTTTAAAAAAAAATCAATACTATCGCGCACGTGGGGTGGTTTTGGCAACCGTAATCGCCGCTTTGGTAATTTTGATTTCGAAATTTTATTAAAAAAGTCGTTACCTTAGTAGCTTATAAACAATTATTCTATCCTTAAAAACTAAATTGAAGGTTTGGGAAGACTATAAACCACTAACTACAAACTACCAACTTTTATGAGACGCGCAGTTTTTCCCGGAACCTTTGACCCCATTACCCTTGGGCACGTTGATATTATAACCCGCGCGCTTCCTCTTTTTGACGAACTCATTATTGCCATAGGAATAAATGCAGAAAAAAAAACAATGTTTTCTTTGGAAGAACGAATCCAATTTATTGAAAGGTCCTTTGAAGGGGAAAATAAAATAAAAGTAAAGAGCTATTCTGGACTGACAGCAAAATTTTGTATTTCTGAAAAAGCGGAGTTTATAGTTCGTGGTCTTCGGAATTCCACCGATTTGAATTATGAACAGCCCATAGCCCAAACCAATTTTAAAATGGCGAAGGTTGAAAGTATATTTTTAATCTGCTCTCCCGAAGTTTCAAACATATCGTCCACCATTGTTCGGGATGTGATGCGAAATGATGGCGATTTTTCAGGTTTGGTTCCTTCGTCTGTAACTGTAAAACTTTGACAAAGTTTAGAACTTTGTAAAAACTGATTTACAAAAAAAACCCTCCCAGTTTCCTGAAAGGGCTTTCAAAATTTTATTTGGAAGAATTAAAGCGCAGCTATGTGCTTGGCCATATTCGATTTTAAATTGGAAGCTTTATTACTGTGAATAATATTTTTCTTCGCCAATTTGTCAATCATAGAAACAACAGTTGGAAACATAGTTTCTGCCTCTTTCTTATCAGTAAGATCCTGAAATTTTTTCATGGCGCTTCGGGCGGTTTTGTGCTGATAACGGTTACGCAAGCGCTTTGCCTCGTTGCTTCT
Organism: Aequorivita sp.; assembly: GCA_036724225.1. GTDB lineage: Bacteria > Bacteroidota > Bacteroidia > Flavobacteriales > Flavobacteriaceae > Aequorivita. The sequence continues at coordinate 135 of DAIMFZ010000110.1, read as the reverse complement.
TATTCTCTTTAATGCTGACTTGTGATTTGCCATTTTGTGTTTATTAAATTCAATTTTTTGTAGTCCGTAGGGGAATCGAACCCCTGTTACCAGGATGAAAACCTGGCGTCCTAACCCCTAGACGAACGGACCATT
>DAIMFZ010000109.1:0-7755 GCA_036724225.1 Aequorivita sp. | reverse complement strand
AAACTATGAAACAACGCGCTTTCAAAGAAAAGAAAGTGGTAGACGAAGCCAAAACACAGGCTGAAAAACTGAACGGACTAGAAATAAAAATCACAGCCAAAACAGGTGAAGGTGATAAATTGTTCGGTTCTGTTACAAACGGAGATCTTGCCGAAGCCCTTGAAAGAGAAGGTGTTTCCATAGATAAAAAATACATCAATGTTGCCGGGGGCGCCGTTAAGCGTACTGGTCAATATGATGCTACCATCCGTTTCCACAGAGACGTTGTGAGCACTTTTACATTTGAAGTAGTTGCCGAACCTAAACCGGAGGTTAAATCTAAATCAGTAGCTAAATCAGACGAAAAACCCGAAGAAAAATCGATAGCTAAAACCGAAGCTAAATCAAAGGATAAAACCGAAGATAACAACGAAGCTAAATAGAAAACACGATTAATTGTTATAAAACCTTTCTCATTTCGGGGAAGGTTTTATTATTTTATATAATTATGAAGTACGCAAGGTTAACAAAAGAACAATTTGAAGAACTGCAACAGGAATTTATAAATTTTCTTGCCACACAGTCCATTACCGCTGGCGAATGGGAAAAGTTAAAAGCCGAAAAACCTGAAGTTGCCGAACAGGAATTAGACATTTTCAGCGATTTAATTTGGGAAGGAGTTTTGATTAAAGTGAACTATTTGGAACACATCTCGCCCAAACAGCTGATGCTTTTTCACATTACAGAAGCATTTATGGAATTGATTGCAATAAAAATTGAAGATGAAAATATTGACATAACCAATGAATACGGCTACAAATGGCTTCAGCAGAACTTGCATAATGATGCAGTAAGCCTTTATACATCAACCAAAGCCATAAAAGATGACCGCAATAAGGATATATTTGTGTTGATACAACAAGGCTCGGTTATCACAAAAGGAGGACTATATAATTATTTTGGTGAATTGCTTAAGGATTAAATAAATTTGAAATTTATTTTTTTATTCATACCTCAAACTTTCAATGGGGTCCAGCCCTGCCGCTTTTGATGCAGGATAAGAACCAGCAATCACAGCAACTATAAAAGTGATTATGGTTGCCCAAATCATTGCTGCCCATGGCAGTGAAAAATCAAATTCAAAGATTTTTGCAAAGGCATAGCCGGTCAATATTCCAAGAATAATTCCTAAAACACTTCCAAACTGGCCAATAACAATAGTTTCCATAAAAAATTGAGTGGAAATCGTGGAACGTTTTGCTCCCATTGCTTTTCGGACGCCAATCTCCCGAGTCCGCTCGCTTACGGAAACTAGCATAATATTCATCAACGCGATGGAAGAGCCAAGAATGGTTATTATACTAATGATCCATGCGGCAATTTCCAGATATTTGGTGATCGAGGCAATTCGGTTTATAAGGTCGTCACTGCGCTCTATTCCAAAGTTATTCGCTTCCACTGGATTGAGTCCACGAATATTTCTGAAAGTAATGATGGCTTCATCCTGTGCAGCTTCCATCAGTTGTTTGTCGTCCACTTTTACACTAATGTTGTAATTTATGTTGGGCTGCGTATAAATTCCACGCGCAACTTGCACTGGGATCAAAACCTTTAGATCTTGATTGTTTCCAAATGTGGAACCTTTAGATTCCAACAAGCCAATAACCTTGAACTTTACTCCGCGAATACTAATAGTCTTGTTAATTGGGTCATCGTTTTCAAAGAGGTTTTTCTGAAAATCTGCACCTATCAAACAAACTTTATTGTTGTTTTGGATGTCGAAAAATGTAAAATTCCTACCCTTGTCTATTTCTGTCCCAGTGTTTTCCAAATAGTTTTCGTTTACGCCATAAACTTGCACCTCGGGATCGGTTTTTTCGGAGCCAAATTTCACTTCGGCTACAGAAGTTCCCTGAAAAGAAAGCGAAGTTTTAGTGGAAGGAAATTCATATTTGTCCAAAAACTCGCGGACATTGTTATAACTGATTATTGGATTTATTTTTTCGCGTTCACCGCTGCGATTGGTCTGCACGGTAAATTCGTATTGCTGAATGTTGAAGGTATTTGCGCCCATAGAAGCAAAATTTCCGGAAATGGTGGTCTCCAATGCCTTTACCGCGCTCAAAATACCTACCAACGCCCAAATTCCAATCCCGATGATGACGATAGTTAGAATGGTGCGCAGCAGTTGACTTTTAATAGAATCCAGCGCAATGCGCACATTTTCCCAAAACAGTGAAAACATATTTATTGATTGTGTTTTTTCATAAGACAGCAAAAGTTGGATAAAGTTACTATTATTTATGATATTTGCTTTTTAAATTCAAGGTTCAAAATTTAAGATTCAAGATTACCGAGCCTTTCCGACCTGAACTTTGAATATTAAATTTTGAACCTTGAATTTTTAAGAATTTTGAAAAAACCATCTATCCCAAAAGGCACCCGCGATTTCAACCCGGAAGAAGTTTCCAGGCGCAATTATATTTTCAATGCTATAAAGGAAACCTTTTCATTGTACGGTTTTCAGCCTATTGAAACACCTTCCTTTGAAAACAGCGAAACCTTAATGGGGAAATATGGCGAAGAGGGCGATCGGTTGATTTTTAAGATTTTGAACAGTGGGGATTACCTTTCAAAAGTTGATGAAAAATTATATTCTGAAAAGGATAGCAATAAAATAACTCCAAAAATCACTGAAAAAGCCCTCCGTTACGACCTCACAGTACCTTTTGCACGTTACGTAGTGCAGCACCAAAACGAAATAACCTTTCCTTTTAAACGCTACCAAATTCAACCCGTTTGGCGCGCGGACCGGCCACAAAAAGGGCGTTTCCGTGAGTTTTTTCAGTGCGATGCAGATGTTGTGGGTTCAACCTCGCTTTGGCAGGAAGTAGAATTTGTGCAGCTCTACGATGCCGTATTCAATAAACTTGGGTTGAAAGGAGTAACCATAAAAATTAACAACCGAAAAATATTGAGTGGCATTGCAGAAACCATTGGTGCCGAAGATAAGTTGATAGATTTTACCGTGGCTTTGGACAAGCTCGACAAAATAGGCGAGGAAGGCGTAAAAAAAGAAATGCGCGAAAAAGGTATTTCTGAAGTCGTATTACAAAAGTTACAACCTTTGTTTTCATTTAAGGGAAGTAACGAGGAAAAGATAGGTTCTTTAATAGAAATGCTCCACACTTCGGAAATGGGCATGAAAGGCATTGCGGAATTACAGTTCATTTCTGATGCTATAGTAAAGCTAGGTCTAGACGCTTCTTCGCTGCAAATTGACGTGACATTGGCCCGTGGATTGAATTATTACACAGGCGCGATCCTCGAAGTTTCCGCTCCCGAAAAAGTAAATATGGGAAGCATCGGCGGGGGCGGAAGATATGACGACCTCACAGGTATTTTTGGGTTGCCCAATATGAGCGGCGTAGGTATTTCTTTTGGTTTGGACCGGATTTATCTCGTTTTGGAAGAACTCAACCTTTTCCCTGAAACCGTTTCAGAAAACAGCAAAGTGCTATTTATCAATTTTGGATATAAAGAAGCTTTATATGCAATGAAAGCGATAAAAAAACTTCGGAATGTTGGAATTAAAGCTGAATTATATCCAGATGCCGCAAAGATGGGAAAACAGATGGGCTATGCCGATAAACGGAATATTCCCTTCACAATTCTGGTGGGCGAAAAAGAAATAGACGCACAAAAGTACGCGCTCAAAAACATGAAAACTGGGGAACAGCGCGAACTCGGATTTTCTGATTTGGAAACAGCTTTAAAGACTCAATAATAGATCCTATAATGCTATCCAAAACTAATGTCATCGATCCTTTTCTGCGCTTCTGACATTGCGTTTTCCTGGATTTTTCGTTCAACTTCCTGCCTTGCTGCCTCGGAGAGAAGGCCAGCAATGCGAAGTTTTGTTAAATTTTTTAATGTTTCATTCATTCTTCCCCAATTTCGTTAATGATTTTTTCATAGGAAATAACATAGTCAATCTGTTTTTCCTCTGAAACGTGTTTGCGGGGAGTTTCAAGTATGATGAAGTCAAAAAGTTTTGAGATTATTTTTTTGAGGCGTAGCTCTGTTGTTATGAATGCTTTATGAAGGTAGTTTGCTAAAAAGGTCATTGCTATAGACAATACTATTAGCAATGTGAAATAAACATATGCTGAAAAATCTGTCATTGGGACAAGTGTGTAAATTAAAAAGAAGCAACCCACAAAAAGAAAAGAGTTGCTTATAAATTTAAATGACTTTTTCAAATGAGTATCCAACTGTTCTCCAACAAACTTCAGAAGGAGTCCAGAGCATAACGCCATCATAGGTAGGCTCAATGAAAACATGAAAGAGGACATATAGGCAAAACCAAATACGCCCTCTTTATCATTAAAAAGGTAAAAAACATGTAAGAAAGGTGTCAAAACTGCCACCACAGCCAGCATTGTAAGATATATACTTACCTTAGATTTATTCTTCAGAATCAAGAATCCCGTTACAGTTTCGGTCTCCTGGAGGGCAGACTTTGATTTTGTCGATTTGTTGCTCATCACTTATTTGGTTTTCTGGAGTACAGCTAATAGCTACACTGGCTAGCATTAAAAATGCAAAAAAATAATTTTTCATAATATAGGTTTTAAAGGTTTAATGGTAAATATAAACCTTTAAAATACCTATACAAAGGTGTAACTCAATAACTTATTAACTCATTTTTAACAAAAGTAAGAATAATCATCATATGTGCAAGTTTTTTTTTAAATATGAAGAATAAAAAAACCCTCCAGAATTGAAGGGTTTTATCGTAGCGAGAGGGGGGCACGATCCCCCGACCTCCGGGTTATGAATCCGACGCTCTAACCAGCTGAGCTACCTCGCCATAATTTTCGAACCTACGCTCACAGAAGCTTAATGCGTAAGCGGCTGCAAAGATAGAAACAAAATTAGCTGTCGCAAATAATAGATTCTCTTTTTATTGAATTTATTTTAACTTCCAAGGGTGCTTTTTTAAATAAAATATTTTCAATCTTTCATTTGAGGTTAAGATTAATATCTATATATTGGGCGTCAACTAACAGAAAGTTATGGAAGACAAAACTAAATATGAAATGGAATTTCCCATACAGGTTTCCCCTTCATTATTATATCAATATATATCCACGCCTTCGGGGCTTTCGGAATGGTATGCAGACAACGTAAATTCACGTGGTGAATATTACACTTTTATTTGGTCACAAAGCGAAGAACGAGCCAAACTATTGAGTAAAAAAAGCCCAGAACGCATAAAGTTCAGGTGGGATGAGGACGAAGATGAAGAGTTCTATTTTGAAATGCGGATCCAGGTGGATGAAATAACAAAGGACGTTTCACTGATGATAACAGATTTTGCCGAGGAAGATGAAGTGGAAGAAGGAAAATTGCTCTGGGAGAATATGATTTCAAACTTGAAGCAAATTTTAGGCTCGTCCTAAAAACCCTATAAAATATAGTATCTTTGAGCCGTCTTATTAAAAAAGACGGTTTTTTTATGATAAACCTTAACGGAAAATTATTGCCCAAAGAGGAAGCTAGTATTGCATTAGATAATCGTGGTTTGAATTATGGCGATGCCATTTTTGAAACCCTGCGTTTTAGCGGCGAAAAAATATATTTTTGGGAAGACCATTACTTTCGTTTAATGGCTTCCATGCGCATTTTACGGATGGAAATACCAATGAACTTTACGATGGAATTTATAGAGGAAGAAATTTTTAAAACTCTCAATTTCAAAGAAAACGAAGATACTTCATTTCGTGTAAAACTTTTGGTTTGGCGTAAAACCGGGGGAAAATATACTCCCAATACCAATGAAATTGAGTATTCAATTTCCTTTGAAAAACTGACAACACCATTTTATATTTTAGAGGAAGCGCAGTGCGAAGTGGAATTATTCAAAGATCATTTTATCAATTCTGGGCTGCTTTCCACCTTAAAAACCAATAACCGACTCATCAATATTTTGGGAAGTATTTTTGCAAAAGAAAATGATTATCAAAACTGTTTGTTGCTGAACGAAAACAAACAAGTGGTGGAAGCGCTAAACGGAAATATTTTTTTGGTCTCGGGAAGCAAAATAAAAACGCCACCATTGTCCGACGGCTGTCTTAATGGAATTATGCGGAAACAACTGATTTCAATAATTAAACTAATGCCAGATTTTACAATTGAAGAAACTTCAATCTCTCCTTTTGAACTTCAAAAAGCGAATGAAATTTATATTACAAACGTAATTCAGGGAATTGTACCAATAACAAAGTACCGCAAAAGGGAATACGGGAATCTAGTTGCCAAGTCAGTATTGCCAAAACTGAACTTAAAGGCACGGATGGGCTAATTGGAACTTGGATTTTCCGGGGCGTTGGACCATAACATATAATCGCCACCAAACTCAATCATTTTTTCCTTCCAAAAATTGATGTTGGTTTTGCCAATTATACTATTATTGTAGTTGTTGGGGACCACAACCCAACTGTTTACTTCCAGTTCCTGCTCCAATTGCTCACTTTCCCAGCCTGAGTAACCAAGAAAAAATCGAATTTGGTCTTTTTTTAGCTTGTCTTCTTTCAGCAAATCAATTATTGCGCTGAAATCGCCGCCCCAATAAATACCGTTGGAGATTTCAATGCTGTCTGGAATTATTTCTGGGATGCAATGAATAAAATACAGATTGTCCTGCTCTACAGGACCACCATTATATACGGGAAGCTTTGAATTCACTTCTGGCACAAAGTCGCGAAGCCTGTATTCCAGAGGTTTGTTGAGAATAAAACCAACGGATCCACTGTCGTTGTATTCCGCCAAAAGCACTACCGAACGATTAAAAGAAACATCGCCAATTATGGAAGGTTCAGCAACCAATAATAAGCCTTTGGCTGGTTTTAAAGTAGTCATATAGTTTTTTTGGTAAACTAAAGCTAAGTAATAATTTTAGAATTACCAAAAATTTACACAATTCATATTATAATTGTCTATAATACAATAAAAAAGCAAAAAGCTTATACTTTATTAATATTTTAAGTATCAGCCAATTAAAAAATCCTTCTTTACAAATCAATGAAAAGAAGGATTCTTAAGATTGTAAATAGTATTTACAATTAGTTTACACTGCTTTGTAAATCTGAACCAGCTTTGAACTTTACTACATTTTTAGCAGCAATTTTAATGGTTTTCCCAGTTTGTGGGTTTCTTCCTTCTCTTGCAGCTCTTTTAGAAACTGACCAAGATCCAAAACCTACTAAGGAAACTCTGTTACCTTTTTTAAGGGATTTTTGAACGTTGCCCAAGAAAGACTCTAAGGATTTCTTAGCAGCAGCTTTTGTAATTCCGGCATCAGCTGCCATTGCATCGATTAAATCTGATTTGTTCATAATTTTTTTAAATTAAATTGTTGGTTAAACTTCGATTAATTGCTTTACAAATTTAACAGGAATATCCGTTCAAGCAAGCAAGGACAAGGGAAATCGACGATTTTGTTAATAACTTGGGCTAATTGTTAATAACCCCAAGAGGATTTGTCCGTTTTCCGTGAATTCAATACTGGCAAGGGTTTACAATAGATTGGAATCTTCAGAGAATGAAAAACCATTCAATAAGGATAAAACATCCATTTTCCGCTTCCCTGGTAATTGTAATTCTTGAATAACAATAAATCCGTCAGAGCAGGATACCTTCAATTCTTTTTTAGAGGCTTCTATCATCCCAGAAGCCAAGTTGTGCTCCTCTTTCTCGAAGTTTCCAGCATAT
>DAIMFZ010000108.1:4114-7778 GCA_036724225.1 Aequorivita sp. | reverse complement strand
CGCGGCGAAAAAATTTCCAGCCCACCGGAAGAGCTAAGGACATTTTTTCGCCCCCGCCCATTGCGACGGTTCTTTGATGAATTGCCTTCTTGTTTGAGATGGGCATCCATTTCGCCTTCGAGGCTCGATTCGATCACCTGTTTTATCAAGGGGGTGAAAACACCCCCTGTTCCTGTAAGAGGCTTGCCAGATCGAAGCTCTTTACCCATTTGTCTTATGAGCGCTTCCATTTCTAAATTACGTTCTGTATTTTTCATATGTCTAATTTATTAAATTATAAATTGACACACTTAATTGAATAGACTCTATTTAGTAATGGTTTTTCATTCTCAACACCCATAACCCATAACCCATAACCCATAACTTAAAGTCAATACTTCTCCTTCAAATTTTCAAGCATTATCTGCGTCATTTCATCCAAAGTGATTTTACTCTGCCAACTCCAATCTTTTCGCGCTTCGCTGTCGTCAATACTTTGGGGCCAACTATCTGCAATTGCCTGCCTAAAATCCGGTTCATAACTAATTCTAAATTCAGGTATGTATTTTTGAATGCTTTTAGTTATTTCTTCAGGATCAAAACTCATGGCAGAAAGATTGTATGAGCTTCGTATTTTTATCTTTTCACTTTCGGCTTCCATTATGCCCACTGTAGCTCTTATGGCGTCATCCATAAACATCATGGGCAGGGTGGTTTCAGAATTTAAAAAGCAGATGTATTTTTTATGTTTTAGGGCCTTGTGGTATATATCCACGGCATAATCTGTGGTACCACCGCCTGGAAGAGTTTTATAACTTATAAGTCCAGGATAACGAATGCTTCTAACATCCACTCCATAACGGTTGAAATAATACTCACACCAGCGCTCGCCCGTTTGTTTGCTTATGCCATAAACGGTACTTGGTTCCATAACTGTACGTTGTGGCGTATCGGTTTTAGGAGTGGTAGGGCCAAAAACAGCGATGCTGGAAGGCCAGAATATTTTTTCAATCTTTTTTTCCTTTGCCAAATTCAAAACATGGAAGAGTGCATTCATATTAAGGTTCCAGCCTTTCATTGGGAATTTTTCCGCCGTGGCCGAAAGCATTGCTGCCATCAAATAAACATCAGTTATTTCGTGGCGAATCACCACTTCTTCAACCGCATTGTAATCCATAGCATCCAAAATCTCGAAAGGGCCGCTTTTCATAAGCTCTTTATCGCCTTCGCGTATGTCGCTCGCTATTACTTTGTGTTTTCCGAATTTATTCCGAAGATATATTGTTAATTCAGTACCTATCTGTCCGCAGGCACCAATAATCAGAATCCGCTTCTTCATCCTTTTGGATTTTAAAAATGAAGTGTAAATATACAGATATTCACAGTTTTCAACACTTAAAAATTTTATGCGCCATTTGGTTTATAACCAGTATCTTTGTGCGTTTTTTATTTTTTATGAAGTATGTAATCCAGCTATTAATTGTAGCAACTTTTATTTTTTCCTGCAGAAATTCTTCGGAAGAAGACCAAAACCAATCACCTGCAAACGATGCTTCCATAATTTTTGGCGATAAGGGCTATGATTTTCCGGAACTTTCTCCTCCGGCAAAAGAACAAGCCGTGCATTGGGGCGTTTTGGAAGATTTTCTTTCGGAGGCAAAAAAAGCGAACGGAAGCAACTACCAGGACCTTCGCAACCGTTCCGAACTTTTGCGGCAATATTCCGATTCACTGTTCAAAAACATCCCGGACACGCTGAACACCAAACCCATCAATAGCCGATTGCTGGTGCTTAAAACCCGTTCAGAATTGCTTTTTCAAACTTCGCATCGCGCAACGATTGATTCTTTAAAAGTGCAGCAATCTTTGGAAGAAATGAACATTGCCATAAAAAACCTAATTGTCCAGTTGAACGAAAAATTTCAGAAAGACAATATCGATTTCCAACGAAAGGATGACGAAAAAACCGAACTTAAAAAACAACAACGCTACAAAGATTCCATTGTGAATTTGGAGCTTAAGGATCAACAAAATAAAAAGGTGTAACAAAATTGCCAAAAAGGCAACTTATACGTTCAGTAAAATCTTTAACAATAAATATCTTAATCAAAAACCATAAAATGAAGACTAATTTTTTAAAACCTGTTTTGGTGTATGCAGTAATTGCAGTAGCCACAACAGCTTGTAAAGAAAAAACTGATCTGGCTGTTGCAGACAACGAACCACACGGGATTATCCTTGCAAACATGGACACCACTATAAGTCCGAAAGCTGATTTTTACAATTACGTGAACGGGAATTGGATGAAAAACAACGAGATTCCGGACGACCAAACTAGCTGGGGGGGCTTTACAATCCTTCGGAAAAAGACCGATGCAGACGTATTGGAAATTTTAGCGAAAGCCAAAGAAAGCGGAAAATATGCTGCCGATACCGATCAAGCAAAAGCGTTGATGATATATGAGTCCGAACTGGACACGGTTGCAAGAAACAAAGCGGGCATTGATCCAATAAAGCCTACACTAGATAAAATTTCGGCCATGAACAGCATGGAAGATTTTCAAAAATTGGTATCAGAAGATGCCATTGCGGTATCGCAACCATTTTTAGGCCTTGTCGCTTTTTCAAACCCAAGTAACAGCGCGATGAATTCGGCTTATATTACGCCCGGCGGTTTAGGCCTTCCCGAGCGTGATTTTTATACAAACACAGATCCTGCTTCCGAACAAATTCGTCAGCAATATGTAGCACACATTACGCGAATGCTACAATTTTTAGGCGATGCAGAAGAATCTGCACACAAACAAGCGGAGACCATTCTTGCTTTTGAAACCAAACTTGCAACTCCAAGGTTGGATAAAGTTGCAAGTCGTGATTTTAGAAATTTCAACAATCCACGTAGCCTTGCAGAATTACAAAAAATGGTTCCTCAACTTCAATGGGAAGGGGCATTTAAAGGTATGGGCGTAACCAAGAAAATGGATACTGTTATAGTGATGCAACCAAAATATATGGAAACGGTGGAACAAATGTTCGCCAAACCCAATTTTGATACATGGAGAACCGTAATGCGTTGGGCAACGTTAAACAATTCCGCAGGAATGTTGACCACCGAAATTGAAAAAGCCAATTTTGACTTTTATGAAACAACCCTAAAAGGAACCAAAACCCAAAAACCTGCCAATGAACGCGCACTTGCAACCGTAAACGGAAGCGTGGGCGAAGCTTTGGGAAAACTGTATGTTGATGAAATGTTCCCGCCGGAAGCAAAGGCAAAAGCCGAAAAAATGATTGCCAACGTAATCGCCGCTTATAAAGACCGGATAAATGCGCTGGAATGGATGAGCGATAGTACAAAGGTGAAAGCCATTGAAAAACTTGATAAATTCACAGTGAAAATTGGTTATCCAGACAAGTGGAAAGATTATTCAGCGATGGATGTGAAATCCGGAAATACATATTACGACAATATGATTGCCATACAAACCTGGAACTTTAGAGATAACCTCGATAAAATCAATGAGCCCGTGGATCGCACCGAATGGGGAATGAGCCCACAGACGGTGAATGCATATTTCAACCCATTTAACAATGAAATAGTTTTCCCGGCAGCAATCCTTCAACCACCTTTCTACGATTACAAAGCAGATGAAGCCGTAAATTATGGTGGAATGGGCGCAGTAAT
>DAIMFZ010000108.1:0-4014 GCA_036724225.1 Aequorivita sp. | reverse complement strand
ATGTCACATTGAGCGCAGTCGAAATGTTTGAATAGAAAAGGAGCTGTAAAGGCTCCTTTTTAATGTGATGATATACATTTTAAAAAAATTAACGTATCTTTAAGAAGTATAATTTTTAAAACTGATGCAATCATGAAAAAATTTACTTCTTACTTCTTACTTCTTACTTTTACTTCTTTGATCTTTTTCATGTGTGGTAAGGCACAAGCACAAGTTTATTGTGAAATTGATACTCTTGCGGCCGCCAACCAAGAGATATTAATCGAGCCTTATAGAACACAGAATTATTCCAATTATTCATTTTGTGTTCGTATTTATGTGCATGTACTGCGAAAATCCAACCATACAGGTGGACAATCTCCTACTGATGTCAGTTTGGCGTTAAGCTATTTGGATAGTGCATTTAATCCGCACAAAATTTACTTTGTTTGGGATTATCAAATTGATTATATAGACGATGATTCCAAATATTTTAATCCGAACGCTGGAATCTTCAATATAAACAATCATACCGATGGGGTGGACATTTATATGTATGACGATTCTGTAGGTTTTTTAACCTGGGATGGATATGGTACATCAAGTCAACTTAAAACTGCATTTTTGGTTTCGGGTTTTATGGAGGATCCGGCTACTAATAAAACCTATCCATTGGTAAAATCGTACATTCTTTCCCATGAAATGGGCCACGTCCTTTCCTTATGGCACACCCACCATGGAACAGGAGAGACTACGCAGCAAGACCCTTTTGAATGTCCAGAACTTGTGAATGGTTCAAACGCAGCGACATGTGGCGATTATATTACAGATACCCCGGCCGATCCTGATATGAATTACAATGTTGATTTTTCCACCTGCCAATGGCTGGGAAGTGGTTTGGATGCGAATGGCGATCCCTATAATCCAGATGAGAAAAATATCATGGGGTACAGTGTTGTTCCCTGTATGTCGTATGTAACACCAAAACAGGGGAACAGAATGAAGGTTGCCATGACAATTATTCCCGAATTGATCGAAGTATCTAATTATACTCTTTCTGGCTACCCATGTGCTACTGTGGGCTTAAATTATTATCCAAATGCAATGGATGAAGAGCTTAATTTGGATCTTAGGGATAAACCAATCAATACCTATATCTTCCAAATTTATGATGTTTATGGTGGAATGGTACTTTCAGGCGAAAGCCAAAATGTTTTAAAAACAATTGATACCTCAGGCTTGGATGAAGGTTTATACTTCCTTCATTTTTATGAGAATGGACAGTTGACCATCAAGCAGTTGGTTGTAGAACATTAAGATTTTTTGTTATGAAAAATTTATTGTTTTTTTTAGCTCTTTTGAATTCTTTAGCCTGTTTTGCACAGTTCACTGCCATACCGGATACAAATTTTGAAAATTATTTGGAACAAAACGGTATGGGGGATGGGGTGCCAAACAATGGGCAAGTACTTACTGCAAACATTGAGAATGTAACAACCTTGACTGTATATGCGAAGCAAATCCAAGATTTAACGGGTATTGAGGATTTTACTGCCGTGGAGCTTATTGGCTGCGCTTACAACAGCATCCCTTTTTTGGATGTTTCTCAGAATATGAATCTACAAGCTCTAAATTGTGAATCTAGCGACGTAGTAGAATTACTTCTGCCGCCAACCCCAACCCTCGAAATAGTGAATTGCCCGGAAAATTTTTTGACCGAACTTGATGTTTCGCGGAACCCCGGCTTAGAGCAGTTGTACTGTAATATTAATAGTATAGCAAGTCTGGACTTGACCAACAACCCTACTATTGATTTAGTTGTGGCCACATACAATAATATCTCAGGGGTTCTAGATACATCCCAAAATCCGGCACTCACTTCAATCTCCGTCAGCTATAACAACATTACCGGGATTAATTTGACTCAAAATCCTGTGCTTTTGGGTTTTGACGCAGGACGCAACCCGCTCGAAAGCCTTGATGTAAGAAACGGCAATAATGAAAATATTGCTGTTTTTAATGTTTATGAAACTTCAGATTCCTTGCACTGCATTCTCGTGGACGATCCAAATGCAACCTATCTTGACAATTGGCAAAAGGATCCCGAAACTACTTTTGTAAACAACCAGCAAGAATGTGATGCACTTGGCGTGGCAGATGCAACATTGCAGGATTTTACTATCTACCCCAACCCCGCAACCAATGAGGCTTTTTTAAACCTCCCAAACAAAGGGTTGGATGGTTTGGTTGTTACGGTAACTAACAATTTAGGGCAAGTTTTGGAAAAAAAAGAGCCATTAGATAATGCTGCTGTTATTCTCTTAGATGTTTCGGAATATGCTGCGGGAATCTATTTTGTAACGTGCAGGACTGGTAATGAAACCATTACCAAAAAGTTAGTAGTACGGTAGTGTTGGTGATACTTAAAATTATAAAAAGGAGCTGTAAAAAGCTCCTTTTTTATATCGAAGTTTTAAAAGAGTAATTTAAAACAGTTTTCAAATTTTCAGAATCCACTTGTTTAAAAATTTCATTTGAATCTGCTTCCATAAAAGCTGGTGGCTCCAAACCAAGCTCCTTCGCCTTTTGAATGTAATAATCCGCTTTTTTGGGGTGATCTGGGTTTACGGCATTAAACACTTTTCCGAAGGCATCCTGTTTTAAAATTTCAACCAAAATATTGATACAATCTTCCCGATGAATCAAATTTACGGGCGCGTTTCCATCTGCCAAATCCTTTCGCCCAGCTAAATATTTTACGGGCTGACGACTTCCGCCCATTAAACCTCCGAAACGCACGATAGAAGTATTCAATTCTTCCGTATTTAAAAAGAGCTCTTCCACTTGCCGCAATTGTTTTCCGGCGATGGTATCCGGTTCCGGTTCGTTTTTTTCTGTGACTTTCCCCTGCGAATCAGAATACACCGAAGTGCTGCTCACCAAAACAATTTTCGCTACGGAAGAATTCCGAATTTCTTGGAGCAAATGGGCCATTTTCAAAACATAATCTGCCCCCGTATTTTTCCGAAGTCCGGGCGGAATCATCACAACCAAACAATCGGCATTGTTCAACAAAGCTTGTACCTCTCCCTCAATTCCACTTTCTGAAATTTCTACGGGATAAACATCAAACCCATTTTGCTGTAGCAAAGTTGACTTTTCAACAGTGGTTACGGAGCCTTTTACGATATAGCCCAGCGTAGCTAAACGATATGACAATGGTTGTCCGAGCCAACCCAGCCCGGCAATAGCTATTGTTTTACTCATTATTCAAACGTATTTGAGAATTGGCTTGCAAGGTATCAAAAACCCTCATCTTTAAGGAATCTACTGAAAACGTACGCTTCACGGCAACGGCATCCGTAATCACAAAAGGTTTCGGCATTGTATAATTCGGTCGTTTTGAAATATTAAATTGTGGGTCGGTAATCAAATCAAAAGAATATTCCATCACTTTAAAAGAAACGGGAATGCCTTTTTCTACTGAAAATTTTACTTTTAGGGAATCATTTTCAGAAACGTAATAATTAATGAGAGCGACATTTTTTGTACCTCTGTAATTTTCTGAAGCATCTGAAACCAACGCCTTTTTTCCGTTGAATTCCAAGGTTTTAAAAGAAGTATTTTCCACACTGTACAATTCTATTTTGTTCACTTTTCGCTTTGGAACAATTGTAAAACGTACATTCCTACTATTTTCAACAAGAGAATCTTCTTCCAAAATCACTTCAAAATCAGCAATGGTTTTTTCGGGAGCTACGGCTGCATAACTGAAATTGGTGCCATATTTATTATAGGAAGCTTCGCCCAAAATTTGGGAAGCATCTTCGGGGTTTTCGCCTAAATATTGCTGGGTCCAGTCATCAATTTCTTTATCGTACGTCAACCAATAATTTTTGCCTGCATCCGCGTCTTTATAGTAAACCAGACTGTTCGGTTTTTTTCGTTCTTCGGAAAAATCACTTTTTGAATGTGCTTTTATGAAGAAAAACACGGCGAGCAACAAACATAGTACAGAAAGGAAGCCTTTCATTT
>DAIMFZ010000107.1:0-7839 GCA_036724225.1 Aequorivita sp. | reverse complement strand
GGGGGGGGGGGGGGGGGGGGGGGGGGGGGGGGGGGGTAAATGCGGAAATGATTCCCACAACGCCAAGTTGATGGTATTGTTCGTACATTCTATGGCCAGGACGTTCGCTGTGCATTGTCAATCCGTGAAGCTGACGCGAAAGACCGACGGCAAAATCGCAAATGTCTATCATTTCCTGAACTTCACCCAAACCTTCTTGGTAACTTTTTCCCATTTCATAGGAAACCAATTTTCCAAGAGGTTCTTTCAATCTTCGCAGCTCATCACCAAATTGACGAACTATTTCGCCACGCAGAGGAGCGGGTTTTGTTCTCCAAGTTTTAAAAGCAGAAGTGGCGCTTTCCATTACTTTTTCGTAATCGGCCTTTGAAGTTGTGGTTACTTTCGCAATTAATTGTCCATCAACGGGAGAAAAGGAAGAAATTTCTTCACCATTGGAAAACCAATTTTTTCCGGTAGATGTTCCTTTATTTCCTTCTTTAATTCCTAATTGTTCCAATGCTTCTTCAATACCGAAGCTAGTGGTTGTTGCTTGCATATATTAATGTTTTTAAAGATTCTTTCAGAAAAATTAATGAGATTTCCGCGTTCGCGGGAACAGGCCGCAAAGGTACACAATGCGCTTTAGAATGGAAAACGAAACAGTATCTGTTTGGAAAATACAGTGTTAATCTTGTGTAAAACGTGGGTCGGATTCCATCACGGTGCCACATTTGTTACAAGTACGCAATTCCTTGCTTCCGTAGAAGTGTTTGAAATGTTTCAGAAAATCGGTTTCAATATCACTCAAAGGAAAATAGACTTCATATAATTTGTTATTGCAATTGTCGCAAAACCAGAGCAGACCATCTTTTCCGTCAATATCGATACGTTTTCTTTCAATTACCAAGCCGATTGAACCTTCGCTTCTTCCAGGAGAATGTGGCACTTTTCCAGGATGGAGGTACATATCGCCAGGACCGAGTTCCATCACTTTCTTTTTACCATTTTCTTGGATGGCAACTTGAATATTGCCTTCCAATTGGTAGAAAAGTTCCTCGGTTTCGTTGTAATGATAATCCTTTCGGGCGTTTGGCCCCGCGACTATCATCACGATATAATCGTCAGATTCAACATATAAATTTTTATTGCCAACTGGTGGTTTCAGTAGGTTGCGATTTTCTTCTATCCACTTATTCAGGTTGAAAGGTTTTTTAATAGCCATTGCCGTATTTTTAACAGTTATGTAAAAATACGGCAAAATGAACTAATAGAAAAAGGGATGTGAGGTTACTTTCTATAAAAAAGTTGAGTGTAGTAGCTTCGGCCTTTGGGGCACTTCATCACGCCAAAACCGGTATGAGTGTAGTTGCCTTCAATAATGGCTTTATGTCCTGGGCTGTTAAGCCAAGCTTCTACTACTTTTTCGGCAGTATCATAACCATAGGCAACGTTTTCGCCAACCACTTCAGCGCCATCGTGATATTTAATTCCTTCGGATCGATAGCCGAAATTGTCGTGGTTTATTTGTTCTTTTTCAATCATATACTGCGTGTGGTCTACCGCAAATGCGGAAGCGTACTGATTGTCCATCTGAAGTGTGGAAAGACCTAATGAAGTTCTATAATTATTAATAAGATCTAAAATCTGAGCAGACATTTGACTGTCGTTTTTCTGGGCCAACGCTAAATCAATATCGTATTTAGCGGCTTCAACCTCAACAGAATCCTCTTTTGAACAGGAGGTAATCACTAGACATAACAATGCCATTGCAAGCAGTTTGCTTTTTAGTAGGTGCATAATTGGGGAACATCAAATTTGGGGCATGATGTTGAGCCAAATATATAAAAAAATTCATACAAAAATGCTTTTAATCGAAAATATGTTACACTTTAACGGATAAATGGATAATATTTGAAATAGAACCATCAATCGAAAATTAGCAGAAGCATTGAAAACATTATATTATCGCGTATATTAGTGCTAAATAAAACGAATCAGTTATGTGTAGAATTTTAACATATTTTATTGTTCTTTTTCTTCTTTTCGGATGTAAAAACGAAGAAAAGTCTTCCTCAGATGCCTTAAATTCTTCAAAAAATTCAATGGAAAAGGCAGAGAATTTCGGAATTGTAATACACGGAGGTGCAGGAACTATCCTAAAAGAAAACTTGAGCGATTCATTGGAAACCGCTTATAAAGCGAAGTTGAAAGAAGCCATTTCCACAGGCTATGAAATTTTGAAAAATGGGGGTAGTTCTTTAGATGCAGTTACACATACCATTAATATAATGGAGGATTCCCCGCTTTTCAATGCAGGAAAAGGAGCTGTTTTTACCCACGAAGGTTCCAATGAACTGGACGCCTCAATAATGGATGGCGCAACGCTGAATGCTGGTGCCGTGGCTGGAGTAAAGCACATCAAAAACCCAATAAACCTGGCACTTGACGTAATGCAGAAAAGTGAGCACGTAATG
This sequence comes from Aequorivita sp., assembly GCA_036724225.1. Taxonomy (GTDB): domain Bacteria; phylum Bacteroidota; class Bacteroidia; order Flavobacteriales; family Flavobacteriaceae; genus Aequorivita. The sequence goes on along the minus strand of DAIMFZ010000107.1, from coordinate 5,383 downwards.
CTTTATGGAGCTGGAGCGGAAAAATTTGCCCAAACACTTGGCTATAAAATGATGGACACCTCTTATTTCTTCACTCAAAATAGATATGAATCTTTGCAAAAGGTTTTGGAAAAAGAAAAAGCTAAAAATGAAAAGAAAGTTTCCTTTGAAGATCCATTCATTAAAAATTCCAAATTTGGAACCGTTGGTTGTGCAGCCTTGGACAAACACGGAAATCTCGCTGCTGGAACATCAACTGGTGGAATGACCAACAAACGCTGGAACCGCATTGGCGATGCTCCGATTATTGGAGCGGGAACGTATGCCAAAAATGCAACTTGTGCTGTTTCTTCAACCGGTTGGGGCGAATATTTCATTCGCTCGGTTGTTGCCTATGATATTTCTGCATTGATGGAATATAAAGGAATGACGTTACAGGAAGCCGCGAGAGAAGTCATTCAGAAAAAAATACCAGCATTAGGCGGTGACGGGGGAATTGTAGCAATTGATAAAGACGGAAATGTGGCAATGGAATTCAATACTTCGGGAATGTATCGCGCCACAATGAATTCAAAAGGGGACTTAATTATCAAAATCTATAAAGAAGAATAAATGGAACCTTATTATGCTGTAATCTTCACTTCAGTTCAGACTGAAAACATTGAAGGCTATTCTGAAATGGCAAATTTAATGGAAACTTTGGCAAAACAACAACCGGGATATTTGGGAATTGAAAGCGCTCGAAAGGAAATTGGAATCACCGTAAGTTATTGGCAAAGCCTTGAAAGTATAAAAATTTGGAAAGCGAATCTGGACCACTTGATTGCTCAGAAAAAAGGGCGCGAAAATTGGTATTCCTTTTATAAAGTGAGAATTTGTAAAGTGGAAAGGGAATATGAATTTAAACGTTCCTAAAACCATTTAGTTAATTCATTCCCAAATGTAAAAAATCAAAGTACGATTTTAAAATAGTTTGACGTTCCAACTTCAACCTCCCACCCTTAAAACGTATTTAAATAAATTTTTCACACAAAACGAATTGGTTTTGTTTTGTATGCCAATCAATTTGTCTTATTTTTAAATGCTTATAACCATCTTCTATGAAAACTGCACTCAAGTTTATCTCCGTTTTTTTATTACTATTCGTTTTTTCCTGCAAAGACAAAGACAAGCATTCCGAAACCGATAATCTGTTTAAATTTAAGGAATACATTTCCTATAATACTTACGGAAACCAATCCATCACTACGGATATTCGCGTTGAGCTTGCAAAACCTTTGCAACAATTTGAGTTGACACAGGAGCTTTCAGCCGATGAATATTTAATAATTTCGCCTTCTACGAAAGGAAAATTGGTTGTCGAAAATGGCAAAACCCTCATTTTTCAACCTTCGGAATATTTAAAACCCGACACCGAATATACGGTCACTGTAAAATTGGATAAGTTTTACGAAGACATTTCCAAGGAATTCAAAACCTACACCTTCAGTTTTCACACAATAACGCCCAATTTCAAAGTAGATATTAGCAAACTTCAAAGCTACAGCAATCAATGGCAATATGTTGAAGCCTCCGTTGAAGCCTCAGATGTCATTACTTTTGAAAAAGCGAAGCAATTGGTTTCGGCTTCCCAAGATGGGAAAAACCTTAAACTAAAATGGGCGCCGGAAACTACCGATGCGCGTTACTACAACTTCACAATTGACAGTATAAGCCGAAAAATGGAAGATTCCGAAATCCTTATTAAATGGGACGGAAAGCCAATCGGCGCCGAAAATAAAGGCGAAAATACCTTTGCAATTCCTGGGCAAAATAATTTTACAATTGTTGACATCCGGAGCACCTTAGCACCCGCCGCTTTATTGAGCATCAACTTTTCCGATCCGCTGCTGGAAAATCAGGATTTTGCGGGATTGGTAACTATTGAAAACACAACCGATCTGCGTTATGAGGTAAACGGCAACGTTTTAAATGTTTATCCGCCAAACCGAGTTGTAGGCGATGTAAAAGTCACCGTTTTCACGGGAATTAAAAACACGGAAGGCTTTGGGTTGAAAAAGGAATTTTCAGAATTGGTTTCGTTTGAACAACTGAAACCTGCCGTACGGATGATTTCCAAAGGTGTAATTCTTCCGAATTCTGCATCAACGCCAGTATATTTTGAAGCTGTAAATCTTTCCAAAGTTGATGTTCGAGTAATTAAAATTTACGAAAATAACGTACTGCAGTTTCTTCAAAGTTATAATTTAAATGATAATAATACGTACGATATCAAACGGGTTGGAAGAAGAATTGCCAAAAAAACCATTGATCTTAAAAACGACGATTTGGGCAATAACGGCAGTTGGAAAGCTTATGCCATAAACCTTTCGGAATATTTTAAATCAGATCCCGGCGCCATTTATCAATTGGAACTCAGCTTTAAAAAGGATTACATTACTTATGATTGTACAGAAACCGTTACCACGGAAGAAAATACGGATGAAAATAATGAAGAAGGCGATGAATATCATGACGATTATTACGAAGAAGATTCCTATTACGCCGAAGATTCTTCCGAAGATGAAGACATCCGTGAAGAGCGATATTGGGACAACGAAATTTATCGTTGGAGAAATTACACCTACAATTGGGAACAGCAGGACAATCCCTGCCATCCCGCATATTACAACGAAGAACGCGTAGTTACAGCAAATATTTTGGGCTCAGATTTGGGTTTGATCGTGAAAAAAGGCAACAACCGTTCCTATCATTTTTTCACAACAAACCTTATTTCCGCCAAACCTGAAGGCGGGGTAAAAATAAAAATCTTCAATTATCAGCAACAATTGATTGAAACGGTTACGACAGAGAGTGACGGCTCAACTCTATATGACAGCGCTAAAAACGCGGCTTTCGCAGTAGCTCAAAAAGGAAATAATTTCGCATATATAAAATTGGAAGATGGAAATGCCCTTTCAATGAGCAATTTCGACATTTCTGGGAAAGAACTTCAAAAAGGTTTGAAGGGCTACACATATACGGAGCGAGGCGTTTATCGCCCCGGCGACAGTATTCACTTGACTTTTGTGTTGAATGACAATGCAAATCCGCTTCCGAAAAATCATCCCGTTACACTTTCTGTAACCGATGCTCGCGGAAAGCTTGTCCATCGCACTGTACAGCAGACAAATTCTTCAAAAGATGGGTTTTATTATTTTCCAATTGCTACAGACGCTTCGGCGCCAACGGGAAATTGGAACGCCACAATAACCGTTGGTGGCGCACAATTTAGTCACACTTTGAAAGTGGCGACTATTAAACCAAACCGTTTAAAAATCAAGCTTGATTTTGAAGATGAAATTCTAGATGCAACAAAACCATTAAAAGGAACGGCGAGCGCAATGTGGCTTCACGGTTCGCCGGCTCGTAGTTTGAAGATTGATATGACGGCAACGCTTCGCGCCAGCAATACTGCTTTCCCGAAATTTCCAAAATACAATTTCATTGACCCAATCCGAACTTTTTCCGAAGTGGAAATTCCAGTTTTGGATACACAATTGTCTGTGGAAGGCAGCACTGCTTTCAGCCAAAATCTAGAAGTTGGAAAAAATGCGCCCGGAATGTTAACAGCAACATTTTTAACAAAAGTATACGAAGGTGGCGGCGATTTCTCAATGGATATTTTTTCAAAGGACCTTGCGCCATTTTCACATTTTGTCGGTTTGAAATCGCCTGAATCTGGACGTTACGGCTCTTATTTCACGGATGAAAACACAAATTTTGACGTAGTTACAGTGGACGCCCAAGGCAAAGCTGCAGGCAATCGCGAGCTGGAAGTAAAAGTTTTCCAAATTGAATGGCGCTGGTGGTGGAACCGCGGCGAGGATAATCTTTCAACTTATGAAAATTCAACCGTGCACCGTCCCGTAAAAGAATTCACTTTAAAAACCGATGGTAACGGAAAGGGAAAATTCACCGTAAATATTCCAGAAGAGGAAGGCGGACGTTATTTGATTCGCGTAATCGATAAACAATCCGGCCACGCAACCGGACGCATCACTTATTTCTACAGAAATTGGTGGCAGCGCCCAAGCGACGGCGATACGGAAAGTGCGCGAATGTTGCTCTTTTCAGCAGATAAAGAAAAATATAATGTTGGCGAGGAAGCTTTTATAACTTTTCCATCGGGAAGCGACGGCCACGCGCTGATTAGCGTTGAAAACGGTACCGAAGTTTTGGCGACGCATTGGATTGAAACCAAAAAAGGCGAAACCAAAGCAGCGATAAAAATCACGAAGGAAATGGCGCCGAATATTTATGTGAATATTTCGCTGCTTCAACCTCACAGTCAAACTAAAAATGATTTGCCTATAAGGCTTTATGGTGTTATTCCACTTTCGGTGGAAGATCCTTCCACGGTGCTTCACCCAAAAATCACGATGCCCGAAGTATTAAAACCCGAAAAACAATTTTCCGTAAAAGTTTCCGAAGAAAAAGGCAAACCAATGACCTATACGTTGGCGGTTGTTGATGAAGGTTTGCTGGATTTAACACGCTTTGCAACGCCAGATATCCACGAAGGATTCTACAGCCGCGAAGCTTTGGGCGTGAAAACTTTCGATATGTTCGATTATGTGATTGGTGCCTATTCCGGCAGTGTCGATAATATTTACGCAATAGGTGGTGGCGATGCAGCATTGGGCGCGAAAAATAGAAAAGCAGACCGTTTTAAACCAGTTGTAAAATATTTGGGGCCCTTTGAACTTGCCGCCGGAAAAACGGCAACTCATAATATAATGATGCCAAATTATGTGGGTTCTGTACGCACAATGGTTATTGCTGGCGATAAAACCAAAAGCGCTTATGGCAATGTTGAAAAAACCACGCCCGTTCGCACGCCTTTGATGGTGCTGGCTTCGCTTCCGCGGAAATTATCGCCGGGCGAAACCGTTACTCTTCCAGTAACCGTTTTTGCGATGGAAAATAAAGTGAAAACTGCGACAATTACAGTAAAAACTGGCGATGCGCTGAAACCGAAAAATGGTTCTTCAAAAACGGTTACTTTCAACGGACCGGGCGAGCAGATTGTGAATTTTGAATTTGAAGTTTTGCCAACGCAGGAATTCCAAACTATTGAAGTAACGGCTTCCGGCAATGGCGAAAAGGCAAGTTATAAAGTAGAAATTGACGTGGAAAACCCGAACCCGATTTCGCAAAAATCCACACAATATACTATTGCTGAAAATGGGTCGCAAACCATCAATTTTGAAACTTTCGGCGTTCCCGGAAGCAATGCCGCGATGCTCGAGTTTTCAACGTTGCCACCGATGGATTTCGGAAAACGAATGGAATTTTTAATCCATTATCCATACGGATGTGTTGAGCAAACTACTTCTTCGGCGTTTCCGCAGTTGTATTTGGC
>DAIMFZ010000106.1:0-7911 GCA_036724225.1 Aequorivita sp. | reverse complement strand
AAAGCATGTATTGGTTGCCTTCATAAAAAGTACGCACACGGTTTTCCTGCCACGTTTCTTTGGGGGAGGTCTGCACAATATTTGCAATGTTTTCCTCTATCTTCTTTTGTTTATCGGCTTCAGGCATTGCATCGGAAACACCGCTCATCACTTGGGTTGTTACGTCTTCAATTTTAACGATAAAGGTAGCTGTAACACCAGGGTTGGGCAATTCATCTTTGAAGCCCATCGCCCAAAAACCGTTCTGCAAATAGTCGTGTTCCAAAGTGGAATGACTTTGAATCTGCGAATAACCACAGTGATGATTGGTTAGCAATAGCCCTTGGTTGCTTATTACTTCGGAAGTACAGCCGCCGTTAAAATGCGGTACGGCATCCTTTAAACTGGCTTTGTTCACGTCATAGATATCCTTGGCGGTCATTTTCATGCCGAGATTGGTCATTTCGGTTTCGTTCATTCCTTCCAAAAGTGAAGGAATCCACATTCCTCCCTGTTGAGCAAAGAGGGGAAGTGATAAAAAGATAAAGAGTAGGCGTAGTAATTTCATTGTTTGCTTGCTTTAATTATTGATGTTCCTATGCCTCGGCAAAGGGTTGCGCGTAAAGATACTAATAGCTTTGAAATGCGAAAAATAAAAAGGTGTTTAGCGACAGGTGGCTCGCCAACCATAGCTCAACACTCACAACTTTTTAATACTTTTGTAAACGCAGGTTTTCCTCCTATTCCAATAATGGATACAGAGGAACAAGTAATTATTCGTTATGGGAAAGAAACACATAGCTGTTGCAATGGGCGGCTATTCCACTGAGTTTGAAATTTCACTGAACAGCGGCAGAGTTGTATGTGATGCTCTCGATAAAAATAAATATGAGGTGTATGCTGTACATATTTTGGAAGAAGGCTGGAACTTTGTCGCCAAAAACGGAACAAAACACCCTGTGAACAAAGCCAATTTCAGCTTTGACAATGGTACAGAAACCATAAAACCGGATGCTGTTTTCAACACTATTCACGGCACACCTGGCGAAGATGGCTATCTTCAAGCCTATTGGAAATTATTGGGTATTCCGCATACAAGTACTGATTATTACCAAGCTGCACTGAGCTTCAACAAACGCGATTGTCTTTCCGTTTTGAAAAATTTTGGGGTGCGCTGTGCCAATTCCTATTATGTAAATAAAGGTACCGAACTTGATTTGGAAGAAATTGTAAAGAAAACCGGTTTGCCATGTTTCGTAAAACCCAATCGAGCGGGTTCCAGTTTCGGCGTTAGTAAAGTGCATAATTTGGAAGATTTGATGCCCGCCATTGAAAATGCATTTACGGAAGATTGGGAGATAATCATCGAAACCGCTTTGGTGGGTACCGAAGTTTCCGTGGGCGTTTACAACAAGGGCACTGAAATTATTGCGCTTTCTGCTACGGAAATTGTTTCAGAAAACGAGTTCTTCGATTATGAAGCAAAATATCTTGGGAAATCACAGGAAATTACGCCTGCAAGAATTTCGGCTGAAGAAACCGAAAAGGTTCAAAATGAAGCCGTACGAATATACAAATTACTCAATATGAAAGGAATAACCCGAAGTGATTTTATCATTGAAAACGGAAAACCTTACTTTCTTGAAATAAACACCAACCCGGGACTGTCCACGGAAAGCATCGTACCGAAACAAGCACGAGAAGCAGGAATGTCACTGACGGAGTTTTTTGATATACTTATACAGAATGTGCTGCGGGACGTTGATTGACGGAAGTTTATAAACCTGTGGAGCTTGAATAATTTTGTTTAAGCAAATTGCAATTTTAAATTTTATTAAGCTTCCAAAAATAAATAAGCAGGATTATTGCTCGAAAATTCGGGAACTATCTCCTTTAATTTTTTGACAATTTCCTTGGCGGTTCCATTTCGCGACAGTACCAAAATTTTATTGATTTTATCAGTAATTTGGTCAAAATTTGCAACGGCCACTTTGGAAACCATTATTTTAGGATGATTGGTTGGCATTGCAGTACTGGTATCGCTCAAAAGTTCTTCGTTCAGTTTTTCGCCGGGACGGAGCCCAGTAATTTCAATGGGAATATCTACATAAGGTTTTAGGCCTGAAAGACGTATCATCCGCTCCGCTAATTCAATGATTTTGATCGGTTCACCCATATCGAAAACAAATATCTCCCCGCCTTCTCCCATAATTGCGGCTTGAAGGACTAACTGGCATGCTTCGCCGAGGGTCATAAAATATCTGGAAACATCTTTGTGGGTTACCGTCACTGGGCCTCCAGCTGCAATCTGTTTTCTGAAATAAGGAACAATGGAACCATTGGAGCCCAGCACATTTCCAAAGCGTGTGGTTATAAAACGTGTTCCTGTTTTTTTATGGTTTTGTAGGGATTGCACATACATTTCCGCAGCTCGTTTTGAAGCTCCCATAACGCTGGTTGGGTTCATGGCTTTATCGGTGGAAATCATTACAAACTTTTCAACCTTATGTTTTACGGAAAGATTTGCCAAATTGATAGTTCCGCCAATATTTACAGAAACCGCTTCGTGAGGGTTTTTTTCAATTAATGGAAGGTGTTTGTAAGCTGCGGCATGGAACACAACTTCAAACGTATGTTCAGAAAACAACATTTCCATGCGTTCCAGATTTCTGATGTCGGCCAGCACAACGTCACAAGCTGTGTTATCGTGGGTTTGGGCCATAAACAGTTCCATGTTGTGAAGCGCAGATTCTGCATTGTCCACTATCACAATCTTTTTAGGATTGAGAACCGCCAATTGACCTACAATTCCACTTCCTATGGAACCTGCGCCACCCGTGACCAATATGATTTTGCCTTCCACATTCCCTTTTATATTCCCAGTAGGTGTAGCAATTGCAGAGCGCCCCAGTAAATCCTCTATTTCCATTGGGTTATTGAGTTTGGATATGTTTCTTTTTTGGTATTGATTTTCCATAAATTAAATGGAAAACTTTTTGGATTGTAAATATAATTCATCTTTCTATGATGTGCTTCAAAACATCTTCTATCCTGCTCTTAGCCTGATTGTCTAAGTTTGAACCGGATGGTAAACACAGCCCAATTTCAAATAGGTTTTCGGAAACTGTCCCACCGTAATAAGGTGCATTTTTAAAAACGGGCTGTAAATGCAAGGGTTTCCACAAGGGTCTACATTCAATATTGTTTTGCGCCATTTCAACCCTTATTTCTTCCGAAGAAAAACCTGCAACTTTAGCATCCACAAGAATACAGGAAAGCCAATGGTTTGAAAAATAATCGGCATTGGGTTCAGCAAATACGGTAATTCCTTCCTTCTTATGGAAGATTTCAGTGTAAAACCGATTTATCTTTCTTCTCAATGCTACGTATTTATCGAGTACTTCCATTTGTCCACAACCAATTCCCGCAGAAATATTGCTCAATGCGTAATTGTAACCAATTTCCGAATGTTGATAATGTGGCGCAACATCACGAGCTTGCGAAGCCAAAAATTTAGCTTTCTCTTTATGTTTCAAATTTCGAGAAACTAAAGCACCACCGCCGGAAGTTGTAATGATTTTGTTCCCGTTAAAGGAAAGTACGGAAATAGCTCCAAATGTGCCACATTTTTGATTTTTATAACGGCTTCCCAAAGCTTCGGCGCTGTCTTCAATAATTGGGATTTTGTATTTTTCTGATATTTTTTTTATTTCTTCAACCTTAAAAGGCATTCCGTAAAGATGCACGGCTATGATGGCCTTTGGTTTTTTCCCTTTTGAAATTCGATGCTTGATCGCTTCTTCCAAATGGTTTGGGCAGATGTTCCAGGTTTCGGGCTCGCTATCCACAAATATTGGCGTTGCCCCTTGATAAATAATTGGGTTAGCTGAGGCTGCAAAGGTCAGGCTTTGGCAGATTACTTCATCATCTTTTTTTACATCCAATAGTATTAAGGCCAAATGAAGCGCCGCAGTGCCCGAACTCAATGTAGCCACGTGGTTTCCGTTACCGAGATAGGTTTCTAAAGCTGCTTCAAAACTATTTACGTTAGGCCCCAAAGGTGCAATCCAATTGGTTTCAAAAGCCTCGTTCACGTAGATTTGCTCTTTGCCTGAAAGATGTGGAGAAGAAAGATATATTTTTTTATCCTGCATTATCAATTGCCTTTAAACCTTGTTAATGATGCATCCTCCGCCCTATCTATAGCTTCTTTTTTTATGACTTTCACTACCGTTTTATAAAGAATTTTAAGGTCTAAAGTGAACGATTGGTTGTTTACGTACCAAACGTCAAATTCAAATTTCTGTTGCCAGCTTATGGCGTTGCGGCCATTAACTTGCGCCCAACCCGTAATTCCTGGTTTTACATTATGTCGTTGTTTCTGTATTTCATTATAAAGTGTAAGATATTCAGGCAACAAGGGTCGTGGACCCACAAAACTCATATTTCCTATTAACACATTTAGTAATTGCGGAAGTTCATCAAGCGAACTGGAACGGATAAATTTTCCTATAGTTGTAAGCCTTTCAGCATCTGGCAACAACTTTCCCGTGACGTCTGTTTTATTGTTCATTGTTTTAAACTTAATAATGGTAAACATTCGTCCATTTTTTCCAGGTCTTTTTTGTAGAAAAAAAGGATGGCCACCAGTGGAAAATACAAGGATAACCGCCACTAAAATGATTATCGGACCCACAATAGGCACTAAGAGCAAGGCCCCTATAAAATCAAAAAATGGTTTTATTGAGTTTCTGTACATAATGGATTTTCCTTATTTTTCAAAATTACAGAAAGTTCTTTTACATCTCCCCCAACCACTTGCTTCCGCTTTGCTCAGTGCATCGTTTCGAACAGGGGAAAAAAATTACACTATCATTCCCGCCGCAACCGTTTCGTGCGTGGCATCGTCAATCAAAACAAAACTTCCCGTAATTCGGTTGTCGCGATATTCGTCCACCATCAACGGTCGTGTGGTGCGAATGCTGATACGGGCAATGTCGTTCATATTTAATTCCTTATCTTCCTCTTCCCGCGAATAGGTATTTATGTCTATTTTATAAACCACATCAGTAATCATCGCTTTTTGCTGGTTGGAAGTGTGCACAATGGTATATTTTGTCCGTGGTCGCGCCGGTGCATTGTTGAACCAACAGAGCATGGCGTCAAATTCCTGCAGGGTTTTGGGCTGGTTGTTTTCCTTCACAATCATATCGCCACGGCTGATGTCTATATCGTCTTCCAAAGTAATGGCAACGGACATTGGCGCAAAAACCTCTTCCAATGGACCGTCCATGGTGTCAATACTTTTTATTTTTGAAGTGAAACCAGACGGCAAAATAACCACAGCATCGCCAGGCCTGAAAATGCCGCTTGCCACACGGCCCGCATAGCCTCTGTAATCAATAAAACCTACACTTTGCGGACGCAAAACGGTCTGCACGGCGAAACGCGCATCTATTTTATTAAGGTCGCTGCTGATGTGCATGGTTTCCAAAGTATGCAGCAAAGGCGCGCCTTGGTACCAATCCATATTTTTTGAACGATTCACCACGTTGTCGCCATCCAATGCACTTATAGGAAGAAACTGAATATCCTTCACATATAATTTAGAAGAAAAACCCTCGAATTGATGAATGATATTTTCATAGATTTCTTCGGAATAATCTACCAAATCCATTTTGTTGATACACACAATTATATGCGGAATCTGCAACAATGAAGCAATAAAAGCGTGGCGTTTGGTCTGTTCAATCACACCATGGCGGGCGTCAATCAAGATCAAAGCTGCGTTGGCAGTTGAAGCCCCAGTAACCATATTTCGGGTATATTGAATGTGACCCGGCGTATCTGCAATGATAAATTTTCGCTTTGGAGTGGTGAAATACCTATACGCCACATCAATGGTTATGCCTTGCTCCCGCTCATCGCGAAGCCCATCGGTAAACAAAGCAAGGTCCACGCCCTGATGCCCTTTTTTTCGGCTGGTATTTTCCACCGCTTCCAGTTGGTCCTCAAAAATGGCTTTACTGTCGTACAGAAGTCTTCCTATCAACGTGCTTTTGCCGTCGTCCACACTTCCGGCGGTTGTAAAACGAAGTAGTTGGTTTTTATCTATTTCCATATCATAACGCGGATTTGATTGTTCATATATTTTTGTCTTTTGTGTTTACGAATCTTTTCCAAATTAGGTTTTTCCGCTTGCCCCAACCCTAAAGGGAGGCGGAAAAAATCATGATAAGTCATTTATATAACCCTTAATTTTTACTTCTTTTCTAAAATATGAAATGAAGATTTCTTTAATTTCCCTTTAGGGTCAGGGTAAAAAATTAAAAAAATCTGAATTCTAATTTATTCTCAACTGTCGATTTTAATTAACAAAACTTTTTCCGCTTGCCCCAACCCTAAAGGGAGGCGGAAAAAATCATGATACGGAGTTTATATAATCCTTAATTTTATTTAAAACTGAGTCAATATCAGTTATCACTTCATTATTGGTAAATCTTAGAATTTTCATGCCTTGAAAATTTAAGTCTTTCCTTCTTTCTTCATCTTTAATAATTTGATTCTTTTCATTATGATATTCCCCATCAATTTCAATAATTAAGCTTAGTTTATGACAATAAAAATCAGCTACATGAATACTTATAGGATGCTGACGTCTGAATTTATATCCTAACAACTGATTTGCCCGCAATTTTTCCCATAATAAAATTTCGGACTTAGTCATTTCATTTCTCAACTTGTTTGCCTTACTGAAAACAGTAGGCGAAGCTCCTCTCCACATCGAATTATCAGATATTTTTTTCATTATCTACTTTTTCAAAATTCCTTTTTAGAGTTGGTTTTTTTGAATAAAAACTCCCTTTAGGGTTGGGGCAATTTTTATTCAAAAAAAATCAAAAGTAACCTAGTCTTTTCCTATCCTCCATTGCCGTTTCGCTGCGTTTATCGTCGCTACGGTTGCCGCGTTCGGTCTGTTTCATTGCGGCAACTTCAGCCACTATTTTTTCCAGAGTGTCTGCTTCAGATTCTATTCCGCCAGTAATGGTAATATCTCCCAATGTTCTAAAGCGAATCTTTTTAGTTTGAATTTTTTCGTTTTCTTCCAATTTCAAATGTTCGGAAACGGAAATCCAGGAATTGCTGCGCCAAACAACTTCGCGTTGGTGCGCCAAATAGAGCGAAGGGATTTTGATGTCTTCCCGCTTTATGTAATTCCAAACATCCATTTCGGTCCAATTGCTTATTGGAAAAGCTCGGAAATGTTCACCTTCAAAATGTTTTCCGTTTAGTAAGTTCCAAAGTTCGGGGCGTTGGTTTTTCGGGTCCCATTGCCCAAAATCATCGCGGTGCGAAAAGAAACGCTCCTTGGCGCGGGCTTTTTCCTCATCGCGGCGGCCTCCACCTATAGCGCAATCTATTTTGTTGCTTTCTATGGCGTCCAGCAAGGTTGTAATTTGAAGTGCATTTCGGGTGGCATTCTTACCTTTTTCTTCCGAAACCATGCCCGTGTCAATGGATGCCTGCACAGAGCCCACAATTAATAGCAGATCCAATTCCTTAATTAAAGTATCCCTAAATTGAATGGTTTCAGGGAAATTGTGACCCGTATCTATATGAAGCAGCGGAAAAGGAATTTTTGAAGGGTAAAATGCTTTCTTCGCCAAATGCGTAACAAGGATTGAATCCTTTCCGCCAGAAAATAAAATCACAGGATTTTGAAACTGCGCCCATACTTCACGGAGTATGTAAATGGCTTCGGATTCCAGTTCGTCGAGGTAGTTTAGATAGTATTTACTCATTATTTTTTTGTCTATTTGGAATTCGGTAATTGCTAATTCATGATTCTTAAAATCTTTTCTTTTTATTCTTTTCTCTTTATTCTTTTCTCTTTATTCTTTTCTCTTTATTCTTTTCTCTTTATTCTTTTCT
>DAIMFZ010000105.1:6313-7957 GCA_036724225.1 Aequorivita sp. | reverse complement strand
AGGAGATAAATTAATTGAAAATACTGAAAACAATGAATAATCAAATAAATTCATTCTCAAAAAATCCAAAAACGAAACAGATGAAAACGAATAGGATTTATTCATTACTGTTTATCGTTAGCGTTCCGTTTCTTCTTATTTCTTGTTTTGCTGCAAAAGATTATGAACGTCCACAAGTTGTGGACGAAGCAAATTACAGAACGGATAATCTTCCGCAGGATACGCTGACCATTGCAACACTTTCGTGGAAAGAGCTGTTTTCGGATCCAATTCTTCAAAATTATATTGAAGAAGGACTGAAAAACAACATCGACATTCGCGTGGCGCTTCAGCAAATCAGAATGGCGGAGGCTTATGTTAAACAGGGAAAGGCTGGTTATTTTCCTTCCTTAAACGGAAAGGCACAATACACCCATCAGATATTGCCAACTACTAATCAATTTGGCGATATTTCATCGATAGGTCAATATGAATTGAGTGCCGGTCTTTCTTGGGAAGCAGATATTTGGGGGAAAATTCGAAGTAATGAGCGCGCTTTCCAAGCTTCGTATCTTCAAAGTGTTGCTGCCCACCAAGCCGTAAAAAGCACTTTAATTGCCAATATTGCTTCGGTTTATTATCATTTGTTGGCCTTAGATGAACAGATTCGAGTTACAGAAGAAACTATCGAAACGCGTTCCAAGGGTTTGGAAACCACACAGGCTCTGAAGGATGCCGGAAACGTTACTGAAGTTGGCGTGAAACAGACCGAAGCACAATTGTACACCGCACAAGGAATTTTAATCGATTTAAAAAACCAAGCGCGTTTGCTGGAAAACACTATGTCAATTTTATTGGGAAGTGCGCCGCATGAAATACCCCGTGGCAGCTTGGAAAATCAAGTTATCGCTACCCCGCTGAACACTGGAATTCCCGCACAACTGCTCCGAAACCGCCCCGATATAATGGCCGCCGAATATAATTTGATGAATACATTCGAGCTAACAAATGCGGCCCGCGCAGGTTTTTATCCGTCTTTAACGCTTTCGGCGACTGGGGGATTTCAAAATATTGAAATTGATAAACTTTTCAGCGCTAATTCGTTATTTGCGACAATTATTGGAGGATTAACGCAGCCTATTTTCAACAAGCGTCAAATCCGTACGCAGTACGAAGTTTCGCAAGCAAGGCAAGAACAAGCATATTTAGATTTTAGGTATGCAATTATTAACGCCAGCAAAGAAGTTTCAGATGCCTTGTACAGTTACGATGCAGCCACTGAAAAAATAGAGATTAAGCAAAAGGAATTTGAAGCTTATAATTTGGCAACGGGTTATTCCGAAGAGCTTTTAAACAACGGTTTCGCCAATTATTTGGAAGTGTTGACCGCGCAGGAAAACGCGCTGAATTCCAGTTTAAATTTGATAAACGCAAAGAATAACCAACTGCAAGCCATCGTGGATTTATACGAAGCTTTGGGTGGCGGATGGCGATAAGTTTTTTTCATAATTTTTTAATTGTTGATAGTAAATCTGCCTTGTAATTTTTCAAGACAGATTTTTTTATGTGTTATTCTGAAAACAGTTATTTTAGTGGAATGGGAAAACTTTATTTCGGCTTCTTCATACTTATTTTTACCTTCCTCTCCTGTGAAGAAACTCCCAA
>DAIMFZ010000105.1:0-6213 GCA_036724225.1 Aequorivita sp. | reverse complement strand
ATTTGGCGAAATGTTTCGTTGTTTAGTTATGATACTGCACGATTGACTGACGTTTATCTTGAAACAAAATCCATTTCAGATTCACTTGCGGAAATCGTTGCGAAATTTGAATTTGAAACTTGGAAAGAGGAAGAAATCACACTTAAAATAACCAATAAGAATACTTCCGAAACTTATTCTTCAACCGTAAAAACCAAAGCTGGCCAAAGCGAATATCAAATCCCTTTTAGCATTAAAAATCCAAAACTTTGGTGGACATATAATTTAGGTGAACCCTTTCTGTACGATATTCAAATTGAATTAATCCATAAAGGAAATGTTTTGGAAACCTATTCAAAAAAACTCGGAATTCGTTCCATTGAATTAGTCACAGAAAAAGATTCCATCGGAGAAAGTTTTTATTTCAAATTGAACGGAAAACCAGTTTATATGAAAGGCGCCAATTACGTGCCACAGCAAATGTTGGAGACAAAAATTAATCAAGAAAAGTATGAATCGTTAATTGAAGATGCCGTTGCTGCAAATATGAATATGCTCCGCGTTTGGGGTGGTGGAATCTATGAGGACAACTATTTCTATCAACTCTGCGACGCAAAAGGAATTCTTGTTTGGCAAGATTTTATGTTCGCCTGCGCAATGTATCCTGGCGATGCGGAATTCTTAGAAAACGCAAAACAGGAAGCCATTGAAAATATTAAGCGTTTACGTGGTCATCCAAGCATTGCACTTTGGTGCGGCAATAACGAAAACAGTGAAGGTTGGCAACGTTGGGGCTGGCAAGACGATAAAACTGAATCCCAAAAGCAAGAAATTTGGGACAATTATTATGCTCTTTTCAACCATATTTTACCTCGAGCCGTGGACAGTTTAAGTCCAAATATCAGTTATTGGGAAAGCTCGCCAAAGTACGGTCGAGGAGACAAACGCTACCAATTTGAAGGCGATGCGCACGATTGGTGGGTGTGGCACGACGGCTATCCATTTGAGCATTTTGAAGAAGAAGTACCTCGGTTTATGAGCGAATTTGGATTTCAATCATTCCCAAGTGTCGAAACTATAAAATACGCCACAAAAAGAGATTCCGTTTTGTTGAATGATCCGCTTTTTGCAAACCATCAAAAGCACTCGCGAGGTTTTCAGTTTATTAAAGATTATATGGCCCGTGACTTTCCCATTCCGCAAAATGCCGAAGATTATATTTATATGAGCCAGCTTTTGCAGGCTTTCGGAATTACAAAAGGAATTCACGCCCAGCGCCGTGCAAAACCGTACAATATGGGGACGCTCTATTGGCAATTGAATGACTGTTGGCCAGCCGTTACTTGGTCTAGCATTGATTATTTGGGTAATTGGAAAGCATTGCATTTTCAAGCCAAAAAGGCATTTGAAAATGTGTTGATTTCTACCGAAGAAAAAAACGATTCATTAAAAATATTTGTGGTGAACGATACTTTTGAAATCATTAAAGATTCACTTTCTTTGAAATTGATAGATTTTGATGGAACTGTAATTTATGAAAATAATTTTTTTGCCGAAAGTGTTGAAAACAGTAGTGAAGTTCTGTTTTCACTACCACTAAAAACTTTGAAATTCGACAAAAGGTTTTGTGTTTTAAAAGTTATTTTTGGGGAAAGTGAATACTTGCATTATTTCGCAAAGCCGAAAGATTTGAGACTGAAAAAAGAAGAAATCGAAGTACGTTGTCAGGTCGCGCGCAGTCGAGACCTATCCCTACAATCAAATTCGAAAGTTCTCGACTGCGTTCGAAGGGACAATTGTTCCGGCTTTTTGATAACGCTTACTTCAAAAACTTTGCAAAAGGACGTTTTTTTATCGACTGATGAAAAGGGAAAATTTGAAGATAACTTCTTCGATTTATTGCCGAATGAATCCAAGACAATTCTTTTTTCAACTGAAAGCAAAACTGTGCCAAAATTGAAACTAAAAACCTTGAACCAACTTATCCAATAACTATGCGAAATATTATTACCGTTATTCTCACTTTATTTTGTTTGGGCGTTTTTTCGCAAAATGCCGAAGTGGTATTAATTCCAAAACCGCAATCCATTGAATTAAAAACTGGAACTTTCAAAATAGCCGAAAACATCACGATTTATTTTGAACCTGAATTTGAAATTGCTGGTAATTTTTTCAATGAATATCTTCAAAAAGGCGCCGGATTTCAGCTTCAAAACGCTTCAAAAAGCGACGCTAATATTGTAATTGAAAAGGACGCTTCGCAACCTTCCGAAGGATATTTTTTAGATATTTCAAATTCAAAAATCACCATCAAAGCCAGTAATGCCGGCGGTGCATTTTATGCAGTTCAGACCTTGCGGCAACTTTTTCCGCCAGTATTGGAAGCGGAAAATTCAACTAAAGAACAAACTTTTTCACTTCCTCAGTTAACGATAACCGATTTTCCAAAATTTCAATACCGCGGAATGCATTTGGATGTTTCGCGCCATTTTTTCGACAAGGAATTTGTAAAAAAATACATCGCCAATCTCGCTTTGCTAAAAATGAATAAATTTCATTGGCATCTCACTGATGACCAAGGTTGGCGCATAGAAATTAAAAAATATCCCGAATTGACAACAAAAGGAGCTTTCCGCGAGGAAACGCGCATTGGCCATTACGAGGACAAACCAGAATTATACGACGGCAAACGCTACGGCGGTTTTTATACGCAGGAAGACATAAAAGAAGTGGTTGCTTTTGCTGCAACGCAAAACGTAACCATTATTCCAGAAATTGAAATGCCCGGACACGCACAGGCTGCCATTAGTTCCTATCCTGAATTGGGCTGTACCGGAGCGCAAATTCCAGTTGCCACAACTTGGGGTGTTTTTGAAGATATTTTTTGTCCGAAAGAAGAAACTTTCACCTTTTTAGAAAATGTTTTGAGCGAAGTTATTTCACTGTTTCCAGGCGAATACATACACATTGGAGGAGATGAAGCGCCTAAAACAAGATGGAAAAATTGTGCGCATTGCCAACAATTAATAATAGATAGAAATCTAATAGATGAGAACGGTTTACAGAGCTATTTCATCCATAGAATTGAGGAATTCGTAAATAGCAAAGGCAAAAAAATAATAGGCTGGGACGAGATTTTGGAAGGAGGCCTCGCGCCAAATGCGACGGTTATGTCGTGGCGCGGTATGCAGGGTGGAATTGATGCAGCAAAACAAAAACACGATGTAATAATGACGCCGGTTTCGCACTGCTATTTTGATTATTATCAGAGTGAAAATTTGGATGAACCAAATGCTATTGGTGGATTTCTTCCCTTAAAAAAAGTGTATTCCTTCAATCCAATTCCAGCGGAATTAAACCAAGAAGAAGCAAAACATATCCTCGGAGCCCAAGGTAATTTATGGACGGAATACATTCCCACAGAAAAGCAAATTGAATATATGGTTTTTCCAAGAATCCTTGCTATGAGTGAGATTGACTGGAGCGGACCTTCCACAAATTTTGAAACGGATTATCCAGATTTCTTTTCGCGGATTGAAGGTTTTATGAAGCGTTTGGATGCCTTGAATATTAATTACGCCAATTATTTATATGAAATTGAAGGGAAGAAATTAAAAGAGAACAATCAGGTTTTTTATGAATTATCCACGCCCACAAAAGGAAAGAATATCCGCTATTCCATAAATAATGAGGAAACCCAAGTTTACTCGAAACCAATTTTAATTGAAAAAGATTCGAAAATTACGGCGAATGTGTTTAAGAATGATGAAAAATTAGGGCGTGATTTTTCCGAAGAAATAAAATATCACAAAGCAATTACGGCTAAAATCACACTAAATGTACCGCCAAATCCAGCTTATGCGGCTGGTGGAAAAGAAGCTTTGATCAATGGAATCTCTGGCAGCGACAAACGTTACGGCGACAAAGAATGGTCGGGCTTTTGGGGCGATGATCTGG
Organism: Aequorivita sp.; assembly: GCA_036724225.1. Taxonomy (GTDB): domain Bacteria; phylum Bacteroidota; class Bacteroidia; order Flavobacteriales; family Flavobacteriaceae; genus Aequorivita. The sequence continues at coordinate 2,277 of DAIMFZ010000105.1, read as the reverse complement.
AAATCACGATCGATTTAGGAAAAGACACAGAAATTCATTCCTTAGAAACGAGGTTTTTTAATTCTCCCGGTGTTTGGATTTACTCGCCGAAGGAACTTTCTGTTTCTTGTAAAAGTTCGGACGGGAAAGAGTTTGCTTATTCAAAAGAAATAAAGGTTGAGGACAGTAATAAAATTGATGTTCTGGTTAATTTAGCTGAAAATAAATCATTCAAAACGAGATATATAAAATTGAAAATACCAAACTACGGAATGATCCCTGACGGATTACAAGGTGCCGGCCACAAAGCGTGGACGTTTATTGACGAAATAATTATAAAATGATACTAGAAATTTGCGCAAATAGTTTTGAAAGCGCCAAAGCAGCACAGCTTGCCGGCGCAAACCGAATAGAACTTTGCACTGAACTATCCGTTGGTGGACTCACGCCAAGTCACGGTTTAGTTGAAAAAGTTATTTTGGAATTAAAAATTCCCACCCACGTTTTAATCCGTCCACGAAGTGGAAATTTCACCTATTCCGAAGACGAATTTGATGTGATGTTGCGCGATATTGCGTTCTGCAAAAGGGTAGGTTGTGCAGGAATTGTAAGCGGATTTTTAAATTCGGAAAACAAAATCGATTTGATAAAAACAGTGCAATTGATTGCAGCTTCCGAAGGAATGGAATTCACCTTTCACCGTGCGTTTGATTGGGTTGAAAATCCTATGGAAGAACTTCAAAATTTAATTGATTTAAAAGTGAATAGATTGCTTTCCTCAGGCCAAAAACCTACTGCAATTGAAGGGATTTCACTGTTGAAGGAACTTCAACACATTTCAAAAGGCGAAATAGAAATTATGCCCGGCGGCGGAATTAATTTGGAAAATGTATTGGAATTTAAGGAAGCTAACTTTAAAAGCATTCATCTTTCGGCAACGGACAAAAGACAAGTTCTTCAGCAAAAACCAAAAGTTTCAATGCACAGCAATGCCTTTTTTGAGGAGGGGATTATTGCAACTTCAGATATTGAAAAAATTAAGAGAATCCTTCAACTTTTAAATGAGTAAACTGCCAACTGCAACTGAAAACTGCGACTTTTTTACAGCCACTTTTTAAAAGGATTTTTACTGAGGTTTGAGTTGTAATATCTCACATCGCCCGTAACTTCCTTTCCCAGCCATTCGGGTTTTGAAAAGGGTTCTGTTTCTGAATCCAGCTCAATTTCGGCAACTATTAATCCTTCGTTTTCACCCATAAAATCATCTACCTCAAAAGTGTGATGGTCACTGGAAATTTCATAACGGGTTTTTTCAATAATGCCGGGTTCGCAAAGATGTAATAGTTCTTCAGCTTCGGCGAGCGAGATTTGTTTTTCCCACTCAAAGCGGGAAAGCCCCGATTTATTGGATTTTCCTTTAATGGTTATAAACCCATCATTTCCCTGAATACGAACCCGTACCGTGCGTTCTGGATGGGTGTTCAAAAAACCCTGAACGATACGTGTTCTTTTGAATGCTTCGTTTTTAAAAGTTTCGGAAGTAACTAAAAATTTGCGTTCTATTTCTTGCATGTTCATTACGATATTACGATGTCAGGTGGAGCGCAGTCGAAACCTCTTAGTAGTTCTCGACTCCGCTCGAACAGACATTTCAACTTACAATTTCCTTAATTTTTTCTGAAGAAATAATATTTTCAGAATAACCTTCTTTCGCCAAAACCCGCATTGCCTCTGCGATGGTTTCTGCTTTTATCATTTTGTATTTCTTCGGAATTAAAAACCCGAAAGTTTTCATAAAAAAGATCGCTACGTTTTCACCAAAACGGTTTTCATTTCTATCGCCAACTATCAACGAGGGCTCTAAAACATAAGTTTTTTCAATATTTTGTTTCACTACATCGCGCTGCATTTCGCCTTTTGTTTTGTTGTAAAAAATGCTGCTATTGGCATCTGCACCCATAACTGAAATTACAATGAAAGTTTTAATTCCGTTCTTTTTGGCAAGTTTTGCGGCAGCAACTGGAATGCCGTAATCAATCTTTTTATAGGTTTCTTTGTCGGGTGTTTTGGCTTTTGTGGTGCCGATACAGCAGAAAACCACATCGGCTTTAAAGGCTTCGGAATGGTCTTCCAATTGAAACATATCAATCAAATGTTCCTCAATTTTTGGAGAATTCTTTTCTGCGGAACTGCGTGAAAAGAGTTTTATTTTTTCAAAAGAATCATCTTTTAAAAGTTTATTTAGCAAAATACTTCCCGTCAATCCGGTTGCGCCTAATATGATTGCTGTTTTTTTCA
>DAIMFZ010000104.1:0-7994 GCA_036724225.1 Aequorivita sp. | reverse complement strand
ATGGAACACGTAGAGTTATTTTTTAAATCGATCTTTATAGACAATATGATATTTGCCACCTTCCTTGGAATGTGCTCATATCTTGCTGTTTCAAAAAAAGTTACAACCGCCGTTGGCCTTGGTGCCGCAGTAATCTTTGTAATGACGGTTACTGTGCCCATCAATTGGCTCTTGGACCAATACTTGTTGAAAGACGGAGCATTGGTTTGGCTCGGCCCAGAATATGCAGACTATAATTTAGGTTTTCTTTCCTTTATTCTTTTCATCGCTACCATCGCTACTATGGTGCAGTTGGTAGAGATAGTAGTTGAAAAATTTTCACCCTCACTTTATAACTCATTGGGAATCTTTCTTCCTCTTATTGCCGTAAACTGTGCTATTTTAGGAGGATCGTTATTTATGCAATCTAGAGATATTCAAACCTTGGGCTTGGCATTGAACTATGGTTTTAGCTCAGGAATTGGATGGTTCTTGGCTATCTTGGCCATTGCCGCCATTCGTGAAAAAATACGTTATTCAAACGTTCCCGCTCCTTTAAGAGGCTTGGGAATAACCTTTATTATAACAGGTTTGATGGCCATTGGTTTTATGAGTTTTGGAGGAATGTTGACAGGAGGAGATGAAAAGAAACCAGCTTCAGACTCTGACTCGGGCGCAACAAATATTGGTGTAAAAACCGAACAGATTCATAAAGAAAATAAAAAAGAAACTGCTGCTGCAGTTTCAGTGTCAGAAGTTTCAACACTAACGAAGCAATAATATGTTTTTAGAAATAAGCACTCTTGGAGTTATAGCAGTAACCGTCATTGCCCTTCTGGTATTGACACTTTTATTGGTTGCATTATTGTTATTTACCAAAGAAAAATTAGCTCCATCCGGCCCAGTTAAAATTACTATTAATGATGAAAAAGTAATTGAAGTTGCCTCTGGCGGTTCATTGCTTTCCACTTTAAGTGCCGAAAAAATATTCCTGCCTTCTGCCTGTGGTGGCGGTGGAACTTGTATTCAGTGCGAATGTCACGTGCTTTCCGGCGGTGGCGAAGCATTGCCTACAGAAACCCCACACTTTACTCGTAAGGAATTAAAAGAAGGTATTCGTCTTTCCTGTCAAGTAAAGGTGAAGCAGGATATGAATATTCATATTCCTGAAGAAGTCTTCGGTATTAAGAAGTGGGATGCTACCGTGGTAAGAAACTACAACGTTGCCTCTTTCATCAAAGAATTTGTGGTTGAAATCCCTGAGGATATGAACTACAAAGCTGGTGGCTATATTCAAATTGAAATTCCGCCCTGCGAAGTGAAATTTGAAGATATGGACATCACTGCCCACCCAGAGGAACACGAAAGACCAGACAAATTTCAGGAAGAGTGGGACAAATTCAAACTTTGGCCTTTGGTGATGAAGAACGCTGAAACCACTGAAAGAGCTTACTCTATGGCATCATATCCCGCCGAAGGACGAGAAATTATGCTTAATGTGCGTATTGCCACCCCGCCCTTTGACCGTGCAAAAGGAGGATGGATGGAGGTTAATCCAGGCATTGCATCTTCCTATATTTTCAATTGTAAAAAAGGTGACAAAGTTGTTATCTCTGGCCCTTTTGGGGAGTTCTTCATCAACCCATCTGAATCAGAGATGCTTTACGTAGGTGGTGGAGCTGGGATGGCGCCAATGCGTTCGCACTTGTACCATCTTTTCAAAACATTGAAAACAGGAAGAAAAGTAACCTATTGGTATGGAGGTCGTTCAAAAAGAGAACTTTTCTATTTAGAACATTTTAAAGAATTGGAACGCGAATTCCCAAATTTTAAATTCTATTTGGCTCTAAGCGAACCTGCTCCAGAAGACAACTGGAAAGTGAAAAAGGATATTCACGATGAGGCTGGCGACGGCTTTGTTGGCTTCATTCACCAAGTTGTTATAGACAACTATTTAAATCATCACGATACGCCAGAAGATATTGAACTGTACTTTTGCGGTCCACCGTTGATGAACCAAGCCGTTCAAAAGATGGGTGAGGATTTTGGTATTCCGGACGAAAACATTCGTTTTGATGATTTTGGAGGATAACTAAAATATATTACATGCTAAAAAGTCCTTTCCCAAAATTTGCAAAGGACTTTTTTTTATCAATATACTTTCCAAAATCAATCTTGAATTTTGAATCTTGAATATTGAATCTTATGGGAGAAAAACTTACAAAACAAGAACTCCACAACCTCGCGATGAACATTGTTGGAAAACAATTGGAAGCCGAAGGGTATGAATTTTTGGGAGTAAATTCAAAATTGAAAAGAGATCCGCAATTTGTTGTTTTGAAAGATAAAGTGTTGCATTTCATAATTGTACGCGCCATTTCCTATCCGCAGGATGCTCATGCTTATGATCCTCTTTTTATGAAAACCATTAAGGAACATGCCGCAAAATTTGAAGCCAAAACCTATTTCGCAGGCGTGGGGCTTGGCCGCGGCACTGATTATGGAAAATCCGTTTTAAAAGACGAAGACTACACTATGGTCTATAAAGGTTTACAAGAAATTTTATGAAGAAATTGATTTTAATTCCCGTTTTGTTGCTTTTCATTTTTTGTGAAAAGAAAGAGCCTCACCCTATTTTTTTACAAGGAGATGCCTTCGGAACCACTTATAATATCCAGTTTTATTCCAAAAAAGACATAGATTTCAAAAAAGGGTTAGATTCCGTTATTGCTGTTGTAAACCATTCTGTGAGCACCTATATTCCCGATAGCGATATTTCCAAAGTGAACGAAGGCGATTCCACCATTGTTGTGGATTCCATTTTTCGGGAAGTCTTTAAAATATCTGAAGAAGCTAACAAAACAACCAACGGTTATTTTGACCCAACAATAGGAGTATTGCGAAATGCCTACGGTTTTGGCGATGTGAAACCGCTGAAAGAAATAGACAGCACAACCTTGGATTCCCTAATGAAATATGTAGGTTTTCATAGAGTGAAAATTAACAGCAATGGAACCGTTTACAAAGAATATCCGCAAATTTATTTTGACTTTAATGCCGTTGCGAAAGGTTTTGGAATAGATTGTTTAGGGCGTTATTTGGAGTCAAAAGGCGTGACAGATTATTTGATTGAATTGGGCGGTGAAATTCTCACGAAAGGGGAAAATCTTGAAAAAAACCAAGAATGGGTTGTTGGCATAGAAGCTGTAGATTCAAAACTTGAAGATCGAAGTTTTGAGGCAACCGTAAAACTGAAAAATGTAGGGATGGCTTCTTCAGGTAATTACCGCAAATTCCGGATTGATTCGTTAACTGGAAAAAAATATGTACATACTTTAAACCCATTGACAGGTTCGGCTGAGATGAGCGATGTAACAAGTTCAACAGTAATAGCGCCAACTTGCGGTGTTGCCGATGCTTACGCTACTTCCTTTATGGCACTTGGCATGGAGAAATCAATAGAACTGTTAAAAAAACTGCCCAATATTGAAGCTTATTTAACCTTTAACGATTCTTTGAACCAGCATCAGGTTTTTATGACGGATGGTTTCAAAAAGCGTTTAGGAAATTAATTTTCTACAAACCGGAATTGATTCTCCTTTTGGCAATCTGTATTTTTCCACTACTTCTGAGGAAAGGTTTTTAGTGAAATCTACAGCTTCAACTTTAAAACCAATGGTTTCAAGTTTGCTGAAATAATCCATCCCGTAAACCCGCACGTGGTCGTACTGTCCAAAAATTTTGGCGCGTTTCTTTGGGTCTGTGATGCTGTTATCTTCAAAGGTAATTTTTAAATCAGCTTTATATGGAACTTGAAGAATTGCTGTGCCGCCGGGAGCCAAAACACGATAAATTTCCTGCATTGCTTTAGTGTCATCGGGAATATGTTCCAAAACGTGGTTGCAAATTATAAAATCGAATTCATTATTCTGAAAAGGCAAATTGCAAATATTCGCTTTCACGTCTGCAATGGGCGAATTGAGGTCGGTCGTGGTGTAATCCAGATTTTTCATTTTTCTGAATTTCTTATAAAACGCCTGTTCCGGTGCGAAGTGAAGCACTTTCAGATTTTCAGTGAAAAAACCCGTTTCGTTTTTAAGATACAACCAAAACAATCGGTGTCTTTCAAGGGAAAGTGTTCCTGGCGAAAGCACATTTTCACGCACGTTTTCATAACCGTATGGCAGAAATTTTCGATACTTTTTACCGTCAATTGGGTCTGTGTATTTATTCCCTTTCAGAAAAAAAGCAAGTATTGGACGGCCAATAATACTCAGTCTTATGAGCAACGGCCTCGGAATGGTATTTAGGATTTTTTTGAACAATCTATATGTTAGATTTATTTTTGTCTTTGTGTTCTCTGTGACTTTGTGGTTTTATCCACCGCAGAGACACAGAGGACACAAAGCATACTTTTTTAGTCGTTAATTCCTAAACTCTTTCTCTTCGTCGCTCACAATTCCTAAGGCTTCATAAACATAAGCAAATGTGGAAAGCAATTCCGGTTTTCCGTTTACCAACGCAATGTTGTGCTCAAAGTGTGCGCTCGGTTGTCCGTCTTGGGTAACGATGGTCCAGCCGTCGTCCAATTGCTTCACTTTATGCGTTCCCATATTTATCATCGGTTCCAAGGCAATGGTCATTCCTTCGATGAATTTTTTTCCGCGACCGCGACGGCCGTAATTAGGCATTTCGGGATCCTCATGCATTTTTGTTCCCAATCCGTGCCCCACCAATTCGCGAACAACGCCGTAACCCTGTGCTTCACAGTAATTTTGAATGGCAAAACCTACATCGCCCACACGATTTCCGGCTTTAAATTCTCGGATGCCGATGTAAAGCGATTCTTTGGTTATTTTCAGCAATTTTTTAATTTCCGAAGAAATTTCACCCACTTCAAAAGTATAGGCGTGGTCGCCATAGAATCCGTTTTTGATGGCACCGCAATCTATTGCCACTATGTCTCCATCTTTCAATGGAACATCGGTTGGCAAACCGTGAACAACTGCTTCATTAACACTTGTAAGCAGGGTTGAAGGACAGCCGTATAATCCTAAAAATCCAGGTATTGCATCTTGACTTCTTATATAATCTTCCGCCATTTTATTGAGCTGATTGGTTGTAACGCCCGGTTTCACTTCCTTTGCGAGCATTCCCAAAGTGCGTGATACTACCAAAGCACTTTCGCGCATCAGTTCTATTTCTTCTCTTGTTTTTGGAATTATCATAGTTTAATTTCAGAATAGAAAAACCGATTGATGAAGGGTGAGTGTTTTTCGGTCTCTCATCATTTTCAAGCCGCAAATTTACAAAGAATTCTTCCGTCGCTAAAGTATTATTCGGCGTAAGCGTGTTTGTATTCTTTTCCACTTAAAATGGCGAGCATATCTTTTTCGAGGCTTTCTATTGGGTATTCCACGATTCGTCCCAATTCCTTACCGTCTTTATAAAAAATTAAAGTTGGAACATTGGTTATGTTTTTCCCATTTTCAAAACCTTGGGGTGTAGTTTTCTCTTCGGAAACGGTTATCAAAGTGAGTTTTGATTCATCAAAATTTGCAGCATCCAAAATTTTATAGAAATGTGGCGTTTCCCGCTGGCTGTCCTCACACCATGTGCCCATAAAAATGGTAATGGTTGCATCTTTTAAAAGTGGTTTCAGTTTTTCCAATGTTTCCGCATCGAGCTTATAGGTTGCGTAGCCGGGATTGAACCACTCTTTAAAGGCGTCCATCTGCAAACCTTTTCTGTTGGCTTTTCCTAAAAGCATAACAGACTCTTCGTAGGGAACGGTGTCGTTAATTTTTTCTTTACTTTTTTCAGAGATCATTTCAGAGGAAGTGTTCTTTTCAATTTTGTTTTTTTCTTTTGAAGAATTGCAAGCAATTAGGGTAATTGCTGTGATAATTAGAAATATTTTGTTCATTGAATCTATTTTAATATTTGCGATATTTATTTTTATTTAGAAAGAGAGAGTCCATTTCCAAAAACTTGTATTTCATTAAACTTAAGGCAAATGCAGCGGCGGAAGCACTGAAAACCGAATAATCAAAAACACCTTTTATACCTGTTGAAAAAGTCATCGAGAGTGCAAAAAACAACAAGAGAAATCCGCTTAATTTTGCCACAAGTTCTGTTTTTATGCCAAGGAGAAGTAACAGTGCGAAAATAATTTCAGCGGCAGTGGCAGTTATTGCGACTGTGGGAATTAAATAAATGGGAACCCAAGGATTTAATATTTCGGTATATTCCAAAAATGCGTTCCAATTTCCCCAAGCCGATACGTCCTGTGGCCACCAACCAAATCTATCGGCAGAAGCTGATAAAAACCCAATTGAAATTGCGAGTCTCAAAAAGAGTTTGATTATTCTTTTAGTCATAATTTATATCATTTAAACTATTAGTCGATCAATCGTTAATTCTGACATATTAATTCAAATCAGAGATTCCCGTGTCATAATCTCGGGTTTTTCTATCCCCATAATATCGAGTATAGTTGGGGCAATATCGCCCAAAATTCCGTTTTTAACTGTTTTTATTTCGTCATCCACAATTATTATTGGAACTGGGTTCGTTGTGTGTGCCGTGTTTGGCGAACCATCCGGATTTAGCATGGTTTCACTGTTGCCGTGGTCTGCGATGATTATTGTTGCGTAATGACTTTCCAAAGCTTGCTCTACAATGGCGCGGGCGCAGTTGTCAACGGTTTCGCAGGCTTTTACAGCTGCCTCAAAAACACCAGTGTGGCCAACCATATCTGCGTTTGCGAAATTTAGGCAAATAAAATCGGCGGTTTCATTTTCAATTTCTGGCAAAATCATATCCCGAAGATCATAAGCGCTCATTTCGGGTTTTAAATCGTACGTTGCAACTGTGGGTGATGGGCAAAGGATGCGTTTTTCACCCTCAAAAGGAATTTCCCTTCCGCCCGAAAAGAAATAGGTTACGTGTGGATATTTCTCGGTTTCAGCAATGCGGATTTGCTTCTTTCCATTCTTCTCCAATATTTCCCCCAAAGTATCGTGCAGGTTTTCCTTGTTGTAAACCACATGAATATTTCCGAAGGAATCATCGTAATTGGTGAGCGTTACGAAATACAGCGAAAGCGTTTTCATTCCAAAACTTTCGTGATCTTTTTGTGTCAAAACTTCGGTGAGCTGTCTGCCACGATCAGTCCTAAAGTTGAAGAAAATAACAACATCGTCTTTTTCTATGGTTGCAACTGGCTTTCCCTCGGAGGTTGTCATTACAATTGGTTCGATAAATTCGTCAGTAATTCCATCGGCATAACTTTCTTCAATGCTTTTTAGGGCATTGGTTGAAGGTTTCCCTTTTCCGAAGACCAACAAATCATACGCTTTTTTAACGCGTTCCCAACGTTTGTCGCGGTCCATTGCGTAATAACGGCCAATGATAGATGCCAATTTTCCACCGGTTTTTTCCAAATGGTTCTGCAAATCTGCTATAAAACCTTTCCCCGAATGTGGGTCCACATCGCGGCCATCGGTAAAAGCGTGGACATATACGTTTTTCAAACCATCATTTTGTGCTGCGGTAAGCAATCCTTTTAAATGATCAATGTGCGAATGCACGCCACCGTTGGAAACAAGGCCCAAAAAGTGTACGTTTTTATTATGGCTTTTTGCATAATCAAATGCTTTTTGCAGTTCGGGCTCGCTATTTAGCGTTCCGTTTTGAACTGCCATATTTATTTTGGCGAGGTCTTGATAGACAATTCTACCCGCACCGAGGTTCATATGGCCCACTTCGCTGTTGCCCATTTGCCCGGGCGGCAAACCCACGTTCATCCCGTCTGTGAGCAATTGAGCGTGTGGATATTTTTTATACAGGGAATCTATAAAAGGCGTATTGGCTTGTGCAATGGCGGAAACGGCCGGATCTTGCGTAACTCCCCAGCCGTCGAGGATCATTAGGAGGACTTTTTTATTCATTGTGCAAAGATACGAAGGGTTGTTGGGAAAATGAGTTTTGAAAATGTAGTTTAAATGTTTATG
>DAIMFZ010000103.1:0-8109 GCA_036724225.1 Aequorivita sp. | reverse complement strand
CACTACCGGTATCAACAACGCTCCAGCCGGTGAAGTCGCCAGTTTCAAAACCACCGTTCTGAATAAATTCAGCAGTAGCTCCACCACTGCAATTATCTGTTGCACTTATGTTATAGGTAACAACCGCACCGCAGACCCCTAGGTCATTATTCTGCGTAATATCGCCAGGGCAAGTAATTATTGGAGCTTCAGTATCATTTACTGTTACATTAAAACTACAAGAGGCTGTATTTCCAGCTGAATCAGTTACCATAAAAGTATTTGTAATGGTTCCGATCGGGAAGGTGCTTCCAGAAGGAAGACCCGCTGTTTGTATTGGCGTTAATACTCCATCCTCCGGATCGGTAGCCGTCACGGTATAATTTACTACTGCACCGCAAATACCTAGATCATTAGAAACCGTAATGTTTCCAGGGCAGGTAATGGATGGTGAAATGTCGCCAATTAACCAAACATAATTTGTTTGTCCACTAAAACACCAGTCGTTAACATAGGCGGAAGTTGCACTATTTGCTCCTCCCGGATCGTTATATCCAGGCGCTCCTAAGTCAAGAGAATAATTTTCAGCTACCTCAAGACACTCCACACCCCAAGAACTGGCCCAGGCGGTATGGGTTATGGTTAATGGATCCGTAGTATTCGAATTTGTTGAAATAACGTAATCTGAAGGACTGCCTCCAAAAATAAGTGCAGCAGCTTCCACTCCGCTATAGACAGGTGGATTATCAGACCAAACTGGGCCATCGCCAGTCTCAAATGAGCCAATATATGTAGCTCCCAATAAAGCTCTGTTAGACGGCTGAGTGTTTATTCTTGCTCGCTGAATCAAGGCTTTTTGAATTTGAGACTGCAACTCTAAAGAAACTGACCTCATATTTCCTTCTTGGCCTGAAGAAATATGAGTTGAAGTAGTGGATATTGCTTGAGCCGAAACGACTCCTACAATACCCAATAGAATAATCGTTAATACTTGGGTAATTTTGTGCATCACTGTGGGGTTTTTTAGTTAAAGTGATGCTAAATTATAATTATATGTTATGAATTACCTACGTAGTAATACGTATTAGGAACTATTTACCCGCGGAACAATTTACTATCTAACTCTTTACCAATTAATTAACTTGTATGAAAAATTAAAATAATTTCAATTTTCTCGATGAATTATAAAAAAAAATTAAATACAGCCCATTGACAATTTTAGCTTTCGGATTATTTCCATTTTACAGGAAATATTCCAACTTATTAAATATGTTTCCCTACATTTGTTTTCCCAGCAAATAACAAATGCATTCACAAATTTTCGCAATTATAGACGTAGAGACCACTGGTGGTGGTATTTCAGGGAATCGCATAACAGAAATCTGCATTGCTCTTTTGAAAGATGGTGAAATGATTGACAAATACACTACGCTCGTAAACCCAGAACGGGACATTCCACAATACATTACTGCCCTTACTGGGATTGATGATGAAATGGTTGCCAACGCACCACGCTTTTTTGAAGTGGCTGAAAAAATAGAGGAATTTACAAAAGACGCCATTTTTGTGGCACACAACGTAAGTTTTGACTACAACGTAATCCGCGGCGAATTTCGGCTTTTGGGGCAGTATTACAACCGTAAAAAACTTTGCACGGTAAGGCTTTCGCGCAAGTTGATTCCAGGACATTTGTCCTATAGTCTGGGGCGGCTTTGCAACACTATAAACATTCCTCATGGCAACCGGCACCGCGCAGAAGGCGATGTGGATGCCACAGTAATTCTCTTTCAACGATTGTTTTCCTTGGATGAAGACTTCAGCGTGATCAATACTTTTCTGAACCCACGTTCCAAACACGCCACCCTGCCCCCTCACCTTCCTGCCGAACAAATAAACGAGCTGCCCGAGGAACCTGGTATTTATCTTTTCAAAAATCAAAAGCACCAAGTTATTTATGCCGGAAAGGCGAAGAATATTAAGAAACGTGTGCTCTCCCATTTTTACGATAAAAAAACAAAGGAATATCAACTTGGGCAGGAAACGCATTTTATAGATTATGAACTTACAGGGAATGAACTGTTGGCGCTGTTAGTTGAATCGGAACACATACGGAAGCACTTTCCAAAATTCAATCGGGCGCAGAAATGGCCTGCCACTACCTATCAAATTATCAGTTATGTGAACCAGCGTGGCATCATCCAACTCGCTTTGGGAAAGACGGCGGCTTTGTACGATTCTGTCAGCACGTTTTACAATAAAACCGAAGCTATTGAAAAACTGGAAGAATTATGTGAGACTTTTAAACTCTGTCCACGGTTTTGCACCCTTCAGAGTACTTCTGAAAAATGTTCCCACTACCGCATTAAAAACTGCGAAGGCATTTGCGATGGCACCGAAACTGTTGAAGATTACAACCTAAAAGTTCAGATTGCCATTCAATCTTTAAAGGAAAACAATTTCAGCTTCGCCATTCAGGGAAAAGGAAGAACAGAAGGCGAAATAGCATTTGCATTAATTGAGGGAGGACAATACAAAGGATTTGGTTTTTTTGACCGAAGCGAAGCCATCTGCAATATTGAAGATTACGAACCTTTTTTGAAATTGCAGCAGGGCAGTTACCACACACATGCTATCATCCGTAGCCATCTTAAAAAGAACGGAGAGCGGAATGTTGTTTATTTTGAAGAAAAACTACAACTTACAAACCACAGAATTAAGACACTAAAAAAGAGTTCAGTAAAAGTGGATACAGAGAACCTACTTATAAATCTGACAGGTTTTTAAAATCTATGATTTGTGGGAATTATCTACTTAATTTCGAAAATAATATTTCATCAAAACGAGTAATAACTCTATCCGCTTTGCTGTAATCTTGATTGACGGAATGCGGACTTTTGAAACCTACACAATAAATATTTGCGGCTTTTGCGGCGGCTATTCCGTTGGTGGAATCTTCAATAACCATGCAATGCTCTGTGTGTTCTTCGGCCAATTCAGCAGCTTTAAGGAAAATTTCGGGGTGTGGTTTTGATGCTCTTAAATCGGCACCGCTAATTTTGGCCTTGAAGAATTTGTCGAGATCAAAGCGTTCAAAAATACGGTTGATGTTTGGCATAGATGCAGACGATGCCAAAACCAGGGTAAGACCATTGGAATGGTAATCTTTTATCAGTTCATGAACGCCACTTAAAAGTGACAGCTCGTTATCGTTTTCGAAAATATTTTTAAAGTGTTTTCTTTTTATCGAAACAAGATTTTCTGGAGTGTCCGAGATACTGAAATACTCGCAAAGTGTTCTGCAAATAGGCAAGGTTGCCTGCCCTGTGAAAGAATCATAAAGTGTTTCACTCACGTTGATATTTACCTCTTCAAACATCCTGAAATAGGCTTTCCGATGCAGTGGTTCGGTGTCTACTATTACCCCATCCATATCAAAAAGTACGGCTTTTAGCATTTATCCATTATTTTTTTGCGAAGGTACTATGGATTGTTGGAAGCTAATTAAATTTAGGCAACTTTGTATGTATTTTAAAAGAAAAGGCTACTTAAAAATAAGTAACCTTTTTTCGTGTTTGCTTTATTTAATCTCCAATTAATTAAGCAGTATAAAGATAAACCTGAAAGAATCTTTAAATCAAGAGATGTTCTCCTGTGCCTAAAACTGCTCTATTAAATAATTAATTAAATCAGTGGTGGTAACAATCCCAACAAGCTCTCCATTATCTACTACTGGAAGGGCATGAAACTCTTTTTTTGCCAGAATTTCCGCAACCTCTTTTATCGTCGCGGAAGATTGAACAGAAACTAAGTTTTTCGCCATTACCTGTTCTATTGTGAACATATTATATACTGTTGTATCAACAGAATTTTCATCATCACCGATTGAATCGGCAAAACTAATACGCAAGAGGTCTGTATAACTCAACATTCCAATGGTCGCTTTACCACTAACTACAGGGATATGTCTTATTTTTTTTGACTTAAATAAATGTTCTGCTGTCTCTAAATCATCAGTGTGGTTTAAAGTAATAACATTTTTAGTCATAATTGATGAAATCGGTTCTCTTTTTTTCATAATATCTAATGGTTTAAATTCTAAATGTAATTTCTGAAAATTATTCCATTTGAAGTATGACAATGGTCATAGAGAGAGCTGAAACAGTGATTTTAAAATTTATGAAAGATTAAAAATCGCTTTTTATTAAAAACCAATTGGCAATTGGATTTGAAATTAAATCTGTATTTGAAAGTACTTTAATATTTCTTCCCGAGAATGATTTTTTTACCGATAAGGTTCTCAAAAAAAATAGATTATCCAATAATGATTGTTGGTATATTGTTTCCTTGTAAAGTGAGTATAAAAGTTTTGATTAAATTGAAATTTCTTGTTTCAGCTGGGCCAATAATTCAAAAGACTTTAATCTGGCCTGTTGATTATGGATATGTGCAACGGTAATAATCTCATCCACTTTTGTTTCAGAAATAAAATCGACTAGTTTTTTACGAACAGTTTCCTTACTTCCCACGAAAGTGTACTGCATCATTTTAGAAATATGGGCTTCTTCCATTGGGCTCCAATATTTGTTCATATTTTCAACTGGTGGCGGAAGTGGCGAGCGTGTATTTCTGATAATGTTTAGCATAAAAAGCTTCATACTTGTTGCGAGGTATTCAGCCTCTTCATCACTGTTAGCAACCACAATGTTTAAACAAGCCATGGTATAGGGTTTTGCCAACTGTTTTGAGGCTTCAAAATTGCTATGGTATAGACTTAGAGCCTCGTGCAAATGGGTAGGTGCAAAATGGCTGGCAAAGGCATAGGGCAAGCCGAGTGCTCCTGCAAGTTGTGCACTGTACGTACTAGAGCCCAAAAGATATAATGGCACTTCCAGACCTTCGCCGGGAATAGCTCTTACAAGACTATTTTTATTTACTTTTGAAAAATATTGCTGCAATTCCTGCACATCATTTGGAAAGTCGTTTACGGTTTCCGTTCGTTCCCTTCTCAGTGCTCGGGCAGTAACTTGATCGGTTCCTGGGGCTCGGCCCAGGCCCAAATCAATTCTATCTGGATAAAGCGTTGCGAGGGTTCCAAATTGTTCAGCGACAATAAGTGGGGCGTGATTTGGCAACATAACGCCACCTGAACCTACGCGAATGGATTTTGTGTTTTCCGCCACATAGCCAATAAGCAATGGTGTTGCTGAACTGACGAGACTTTCAGCATTGTGGTGTTCTGAAATCCAAAAACGTTTATAACCTAAATTTTCGGCCTGTTGTGCCAAAGCCAAGCTATTCTCCATTGCCTTTCTATGAGAGCTACCTTCAATTACGGGAACCAAATCCAATATTGAAAAAGGGATGTTTATTATATATTCTTCTTTAGTCATAATATGTTTAATAGTTCAGTGTAGTTATTTATAAATTGAAACACTAAGCCGATCGAAGTGTAAGCGAAAAAAGGTCTTCGACTGCGCTCAGACTGACATTGTATTTAAATTTCGGCTCTTTAGTATTGTATTGGCCAAGTAATATCGACGTCTAATTCTTTAGCGGATAGAAACGGCAAATTGCGAAAAAAAGTCTTCGACTGCACTCAGACTGACATTGTATTTAAAATTTGGCCCTTTCGTACTGTAATGGCCAGGCCACATCTACTTTCAACTCCTTTGCAGCGTGCAAAGCGAAATACGGCTGACGCAAACTTTCACGGGCATAGAGAATCAAGTCGGCACTTCCTTCTTTTAAAATTTTTTCTGATTGTTCTGCAGTTGTGATTTGTCCGACGGCTCCAGTCAAAATATGCGCTTCTTTTTTAATCTGCGCCGCAAATGGAACTTGATAGCTCGGTTCGCTGGGAATTGTTGCTTTTGGAACATTTCCGCCGGAAGAAGTATCGATTAAATCAACGCCCAGTTTTTTTAATTCCATTGAAAGTTTTACGGAATCATCAATATTCCAGCCACCTTCGGTCCAATCAGTCGCAGAAATACGCACAAAAAGTGGTTTTTGCTCCGGCCATTCATTGCGAACAACTTTAGTTACTTCCAGTAAAAAACGAATTCTATTTTCAAAGCTGCCGCTGTATTCATCCGTGCGTTCATTGGCCAAAGGCGAATAAAACTGATGGAACAAATAGCCGTGGGCTGCGTGGATTTCCACTACATCATAACCTGCTTTTTTTGCTCGACGCGTGGCTTGAATGTAATCGTTTTTCACTTTTTCAATTCCAGTAGCATCCAAAGCCTCTGGAATTGGTTCGCCTTCACGAAAAGGCAATGCCGAAGCAGAAACAGTTTGCCAGCCGTTTTCAAGATTGGGCGCAATTTTTCTTGAGCCGTCCTTTGGCAGATGGTGACTGGCTTTTCGGCCCGCATGGGCTAATTGTATCCCTATTAATGCCTTTTGGGAATGGACGAAATCCACGATTTGTTTTGACTTCTCTATATGTTCATCTTTCCATATTCCCATATCGCCATGAGTGATTCTTCCCTCGGGCGAAACGGCTGTCGCTTCTTGAACAACCAAGGAAAACCCGCCAACGGCTCGGCTTCCCAAATGCACCAAATGGAAATCGTTCGCAAAACCATCTTTGCTGCTGTACATACACATGGCCGATACGACCATTCGGTTTTTGAAGGTCGTGTTTTTTATTTTTAATGGTGAAAAGAGGATGCTCATATTGGGGTTTGTTGTTTGTTGTTTGAAGTTTGGGGTTTGGGGTTTGGGTTTTTGGTTTTTGGTTTATAAAAAATTCAAAAATCCGTAGCATTTTCGTTTTTTTAAATAATTGAAATTGGTTTCATTTTGATACGCTTCCCGTTCGAAGGAAATATTTCTATAGGCTTTATTGCGATTTTTGTACTGAATTAACCTAAATAAAAACTCAAGTCCGTACCACAGGTAGAAAAAAACTATTAGCAATTCTGCCTGCTGGCGTAAATGAATTTGTTCGTGATTCAAAAAAACCGCGTCTTCCTTTAACGATTGATGCTTAACTACCACAAAGGGCCAAAGCGTCATTCCGTTGAAGTTTTTTCGGAGCAGTTTTGGGCGGACGAGTAAAATCATGTACGGGTAAAATTGGCACTTCAACTGCCCTTCGACTCCGCTCAGGACAGGCTGCTCAGTGTGACATATTAATTAATTGGGATTCGGGATTCGAATTGACGAATCCCGAATTAACGAACCACGAGTTTATTGTTTTAAAAACTGACGCAACACATATTGCAGGATTCCTTCGTTTTGGTAATAGGCCACCTCAATAGGCGAATCCATACGAGCTATAGCTTTGAACTCGGTTACTTTTCCATTTTCGTCTTTTGCAATCACGGTTACTTTTTTTGATGGGGTTAAATCGTTTTCAATCCCGGTAATGCTGAAAAACTCTTTCCCAGTCAAGCCGTGCGATTTTGCACTTTCGCCTTCCAAATACTGAAGTGGCAGAACGCCCATCATTATCAGGTTGCTTCGGTGAATACGCTCGTAACTTTCTGCCAAAACGGCTTTAATTCCCAAAAGAATAGTTCCCTTTGCGGCCCAATCTCGGGAAGAACCACTTCCGTATTCCTTGCCAGTAAGCACGATGAGCGGAGTTTCGTCCTTAATATATTTTTGGGCTGCTTCATAAACCGACATTTCTTCACCCGATGGAAGATAGGTAGTGTAGCCTCCTTCTCTGCCTGCCAATTGGTTTTTGATACGGACGTTGGCGAATGTGCCGCGCACCATCACTTCATCATTCCCACGACGCGAACCGTAACTGTTGAAGTTTTTCTTTTCCACGCCTCGTGATATCAAATATTTACCGGCAGCAGAATTTTCAGAAAAACCACCTGCTGGCGAAATATGATCTGTTGTAATGCTATCTCCCAAAACCAAAAGCGCACGTGCACCTTCTATGTTTTTCAGCGGTTTTGGCTCAACGGAAAGATCGTGGAAAAACGGAACTTCTTTTATATAGGTGGAATCGTCTTCCCATTGGTAAAGTTTATCATCAGGCACTTCAAGGTTTCGCCATATTTCGTTGCCTTCAAATATTTCGTCATAATTTTTCTTGAAATCTTTTGGCGTCAATACATTCTTCATTACTTCGTGGATTTCATCATCGGTAGGCCAAATATCTTTTAG
>DAIMFZ010000102.1:0-8125 GCA_036724225.1 Aequorivita sp. | reverse complement strand
ACAGACAGCACAGGTGCAATGGACCGGCAATACGACAAATCTTCAAACCGTACTACTTTGATTGATAACGAAGTTCGGGTTTACAAAGGTGGTTCGTGGAGAGACCGGGATTACTGGCTGGACCCCGCACAAAGACGCTACTTCCCCCAGGATATGGCAACAGACTATATTGGGTTTAGATGTGCAATGAGCCGTGTTGGATCAAAATCCAAAAAAGGGAAACGCCCAAGAAACTAAAAATTCAAAAATTATAAAAAACAGCCCTCCTTTGCATACAGCTTCGGAGGGTTTTTTAGTATATTTATTTAATGGATTTAAAAACGATACACCAACATTTTTTGAAAAGCAGCGGCCTAAGTACCGACACTCGTAAAATCTTCAAAAATTGTATTTTTTTTGCACTAAAAGGCGAAAGCTTTAACGGAAATCTCTTTGCGCATTTAGATTTGAACAAAGGTGCGCAAAAAGTAATTGTAGACGAAAAAGCCTTTCATAAAAATACCAGCGAAACTATTTTAGTGGAAAATGTTTTGCTCACGCTACAGGAATTGGCAAAGTTTCACAGAGAATTTCTTGGCCTTCCAATAATTTCACTCACGGGCAGTAATGGAAAAACCACTTCCAAAGAACTTATAAATGCGGTGCTTTCGCAAAAATTCAAGACCGTCGCCACACATGGAAATTTAAACAACCACATCGGCGTTCCTTTGACCCTGCTCGCTATGAACAAAGAAACGGAAATGGGCATTGTGGAAATGGGCGCCAACCATTTGGGCGAAATTAAAATGTTGAGTGAAATAGCCAAACCCGATTATGGTTACATAACAAACTTCGGAAAAGCGCATTTAGAAGGTTTCGGCAGTATTGAAGGCGTTGTAAAAGGCAAAACCGAACTCTACCAATTCCTAAAAAAACACAACAAGAAACTGTTTGTGAATGCCAACGATCCCAAGCAAATGGCGAATTCTGAAGGTATTGACCGAATAACTTTTGGAACGCCCCAAAGTGATTTTGATATAAAATTACTGGACAGCACACATCACCTTTTGGTGGAATTCAAAGGAACTAAAATCCAAAGCAATTTGGTGGGTACATATAATTTTGCAAACATTTCCGCCGCAATTGCAATTGGTGCCTATTTTAAGGTTTCTTCAGAAGAAATAAAGAAAGGAATTGAAGGGTACGTTCCTTCCAACAACCGTTCGCAATTGATGACCAAAGGCACAAACACCATTTTGATGGATGCCTACAATGCCAACCCCACGAGCATGATGGCAGCTTTGGAAAATTTTAAACAGGCAAAGGGCGAAAACAAAATTATGTTTCTTGGCGATATGTTTGAACTGGGGAAAGAAGCTGAAACGGAACACCAAAACATCGTTGATTTTTTATTGGAAAACCCTTTCGGAAAGGTTTTTTTGGTGGGGAGTAATTTTTTTAAAACAACAAAAAATGCTTCACATATCAATCAATTTGAAACTTTTGATGAACTGAAAAAAGACATTGAAGATCATCCTCCAAAAAATGCAACCATCTTGATTAAAGCTTCCCGCGGAATGGCTTTGGAACGGATTTTTGAAATCTTATAATTCAGAATTATAAAAGTGGGCCATGTTGGATTCGAACCAACGACTTCCACGTTGTCGACGTGACACTCTAAACCAACTGAGTTAATGGCCCTTTTCAAATAAAACACCAAAATACAAAAAATGTCACACTGAGCACATCGAAGTGCCAAAACAAATAACAATCAGAAAAGTTATTTGTCAAATTTTTTGATGGGCTTCTTTTTAATCATTCCGCCTTTGGCATCCTTTACAGAAGTCATAATTATAAAGGCTTGATTGTCAATCTTGCCAACTTCCGTTTTGAGTTTACTCATTTCCAAACGGGTGATTACCGTATAAACCACATCAACGGGCCTGCGGATTTCTCCGTTTTTAGAGAAGCCATTTTCAGCCTTAAAAATAGTGCAGCCACGCCCCATTTTTTCAACAATTGCAAGACGTATTTCTTCGCTATTTTCAGAGATTATGGTAATTCCCATAAATTCCTCAATTCCATCAATTACAAAATCAACCGTTTTTGAGGCCGCGAAATAGGTCAGTATTGCATAAAGCGCGATTTCCGTTGAAAGAAAATAGGCTGCGGTCATAAAAATAATGACATTGAATATCAAAATAACATTA
The DNA here is from genome assembly GCA_036724225.1 of Aequorivita sp. Classification (GTDB taxonomy): domain Bacteria; phylum Bacteroidota; class Bacteroidia; order Flavobacteriales; family Flavobacteriaceae; genus Aequorivita. The sequence goes on along the minus strand of DAIMFZ010000102.1, from coordinate 5,936 downwards.
CCCACGGTAAGGCTCGTTTTGCGGCTAATGTAAATTGCCAATACCTCTGTGCCATCAATAATGGCGCCTCCGCGAATGGCCAGACCTATTCCCAATCCCAAAAACAGTCCACCAAAGGCAGCGATTAATATCTTATCGTCCGTAATTTGTGGACAAGGAATTAAAGCCACGGCAATGGCCAAAAACACGATCCCCATTACACTTTTTATGGCGAATCGTTTGCCGATGGAGAAATAGGCGAGCATTAAAAATGGCAAGTTAAAACACACCAATAAAAGAGAAAGACTTATACCCGTCAAGCCATTTATCATCAATGAAATACCGGTAACACCACCGTCAATAAAAGAACTTGGCATCAAAAAACCCTTGAGACCAAAGGAAGCGGACAACACGCCCAGCAAAAGATATAAGAAGTCTGAAAGCTCGTGCGCTATCTCTATCTCCAAATTAGTAACGCTTTTATCAAAAGATTCCAAAGGTTTTGCCCCCGCTTTTTTCCTTTCGCGATTCTTTACAACATTTACTATTATATTTTTGAAGATTGGATTCAAGGATTGTTATGTTTAAATGAAGTAAGTCAAAGTTAAACTTATTACGTCAATTTTCTCCAAAATGACGAAAAACCGATAAAAAACCGAAGCTTTCACTTCGGTTTTTTAAAACTGGTGGGCGATGAGAGCCTGTTCCGAATTAACTTCGGAAGGTTCGAACCCCCGGACCCTCCCGAAGTTAATTCGGGATGCTCTGAACCAGCTGAGCTATTTCAGTGAGTTTATCAATTTTTCGATCATATTTCGACTTTTCCACTTTTTAATCTGCATTTCGCGTTTAATGGCTTCTGTTTTGGTTTTGTGGCTTTCGGAATATTTTAACTCCCAGTCTTTAGCTTTGGAAGTAAAGCCTTTGTGCTTCTATAAATGTTCTTTTAAGCGCATTGAAACATTTTCGATTGAGCCAATATAATATCTATTAAGTTTGGCAGAATATAATATGTACGTGAAATAATTCATAATAAAAAAACCGAAGCTCTCACTTCGGTCTCTTGAAAAATGGTGGGCGATGAGGGGTTCGAACCCCCGACCCCCTCGGTGTAAACGAGGTGCTCTGAACCAGCTGAGCTAATCGCCCTCATAAAACAATATTTTTAAACTATTCCCCAACCCTCCCGAAGTTAATTCGGGATGCTCTGAACCAGCTGAGCTAATCGCCCTCATTGTTTTGAGGTTGCAAATATAAGTTAGTTTTTAATTCCCGCAAACATTTATTTGTAAAATATCACAAAACTTCAGCCACCACAAAAGTACTTCCGCCAACAAAAACCAAATCACCCGAAGAAGCAGCTTTAAGAGCTGCCTTATATGCTTCTTTCACAGAAATATGGACTTCTCCAACCAATTCAAATCCTCTTGCCTGCGATGCTAAAAGCGAAGCGTCCAACCCACGTGGAATCTTTGGTTTGCAGAAATAATAGGTAGCTTTTTTTGGAAATAGTGGCAATATCGAAGCCAAATCTTTATCGTTGACAACACCCATAACGATATGTAAATTATCATAGTTTTCCGCAGTCAACTGTTCCATTACCAACTGCAGACCATCTTTATTGTGTGCAGTATCGCAAATCACTTTTGGGTTTTCTTTCAAAATTTGCCAACGGCCCATCAATCCTGTATTTTTAATAGTGTTCAACAAACCATTTTTAATGTTTTCTTCGGAAATGTTCCATCCTTTTTCCTGTAAAACACGCAAGGTCGCCAAAACAGTTTTTTTGTTTTTTTGCTGATAGTTTCCTTTTAAATCTGAAGTATATCCCGAAATGTCTGTATTTTCTGCAAAATTAATTTCTGCATTTCTTTCCAAAGCAATCTTTTCAAAAACTCGTTTTGTTTCCAGCAGCGTTTCGCCAATAACAACTGGAATTCCGTTTTTAATGATTCCGCCTTTCTCTGCAGCAATTTTTTCCAAAGTGCTTCCCAAAAACTGTGTGTGATCCAACCCGATATTTGTGATTACGGATACTTCGGGCAAAACAATATTCGTACTGTCCAACCTCCCGCCCATTCCCACTTCAACAATGGCGATGTCCACTTTTTCCTTTCTGAAATAATTGAACGCCAGCCCCACGGTCATTTCAAAAAAAGACAGTTGGTTGCTCTCAAAAAAATGTCTGTGTTTTTCCACGAATTCCGAAACATTTTTCTTCGGAATCATTTCGCCATTGATCTTTATACGCTCCCGAAAATCCTTTAAATGAGGCGAAGTGTAAAGACCAGTTTTATAACCCGCTTCCTGCAAAACCGAAGCAAGCATATGGGTGGTGCTGCCCTTGCCATTGGTGCCAGCAACATGCACGCTTCTAAAACTCTTTTCAGGATTATTTAAGTAATTGGATAAATGAAAGGTCGCCGTCAAATCGGCTTTATATGCGGATTGCCCCACCCTTTGGTACATTGGAAGTTGCGCAAAAAGCCACGATATGGTTTCGGAATATTTGATGGTGTAAAAAGTTTGTTGTTTGTTGAAAAGTGTTATTTCACAATCAATTTTTTGGTTGTTTGTCTCCCCGATTGTGAAATTTTTAAATAATAAACGCCCGGTTGAAAGTTTTCAACAGAAAATTGAAGTTCCTTTTTATTGTCAAGATTTTGATTATTGACAATTCTTCCCATAAGGTCGTACATAATCAAAGTGCCATTTTGGGAAATATTTCTTAAGGAAACGGTTACTTTTTCCGAAGCGGGATTAGGAAAAACTTTCACTTCTGAAGCAAAAGAATTTTCGTCCGAATCTAAAATATTTCCGGAAATATCAATTTTGTAACTGGAACGACCAAAAGTGGCGGCGTACAAAAACTGCGACCCTTCGTGAATAAATAAATCTGATACCACTGCAGACGGCATATTTTCACCTAATACGTTCCAATTTAAACCTTCATCTTTGGAAGCCAAAACCCCAACATCGGTCCCAATAAAAAGATTTCCAAAGCTGTCTTGCTCAATATCATTCACGGGTATGTCTGGCAAACTGGTTGAAATATCAACCCAACTATTTCCGAAATCGATACTTTTATAAACGTGGCCAATATTTTCGCCAAAACGATAGCCAGAAAGCGTTAAATAAACCGTATTCGGATTTTCTTTGGAGGCCAACACTTTCGTCACCCAACGGTTTGGAACTCCCGCCGAAATATCCGTCCAAGTGCTACCGCCATCTTGCGTTACCGAAGCTTTTCCATCATCTGTTCCAACAAAAATTACTTGACTGTTAAACGGTGAAACACTAATGGTTGTTAGAGTTCCAAAAGTGAGGTTTCCTGTGTGCGGCCCGTTGGTCAGATCTGGGCTTATAACGCTCCAATTGCCCGCGGCGTTTGTGGTTTTGTACAATCTATTGGTTCCAAAATAAAGTATTTGTGAATTGGCTGGGTCGAAGGTAATAGGGGTGTCCCAATTTATTCTATCGCCACCGGATATCCCATTTGTAGCACTTGAAAATGAGCCACCATTGTTGGTTGATTTCCCCAAGGAACCGTACTGGTAAAGCGCATAAATAACGTTGGTATTTGTGGGGTCCACCAACGGTTGAAAGCCATCGCCTCCATAAATTATGCTCCAATCGCTCAACCCACCGCTCTGAGTGCGGCTCGTACTATTATCCTGGGCGCCACCGTAAATTTTATTTGCGTTTTGAGCATCCACATACATTCTGTTGAATTGGGTTATGGGAAGTTTTAAATCTTTCGTTGCGGAAGCACCACCGTTGGTGCTGTAATAAAGTCCTCCGTCATTTCCCAATAAAACCTCATTGGATGCCGAAGCATTGAATGCCATTGCGTGTTGGTCCACATGGGCATTCGTAAAAACGCTGCTCCAACTGTTACCGCCATTTGTGGATTTCTGCACTTCAAAATCCACATTATAAAGTACATTTTCATCCGTCGGGTCAATAAAAATTCCACCAAACCACCAGTGAAAACCAACGTCCGTCAACTGACTGGAATTTACGGCAGCCCAGGAATCACCGCCATTTACCGTTTTATAAACTCCTTGAATATTACCATTTGCGTTGGCGTAGCGTGCATAAAGTACATTTGGGTTTGTTTGGGAAATATCGATGCTTATCCTTCCTTTTTGTGAAGCCGTACTGGGCAATCCATTTGTAAGTTCAATCCAGTTGGCGCCACCGTCAGTAGTTCTGTAAATTCTGGAAGTTATTCCGCCATACTGTCTGCGGTTCGGTCTTCGAATGCGCTCCCAACTCGCCGCGTAAACAATATTCCCATTGGTTGGGTGAATGGCCATATCCACAACGCCAGTTGAATCGCTAACAAACAAAACCTGCTGCCAGCTATCGCCACCATTTGTAGTTTTATATACACCGCGATTGCTGCTATTTTTGAACAAAGGTCCCATTGCGCCAACAAAGGCTGTATTGTCATTATTTGGGTCCAAAACAATTTTTCCAACGCTGCCAATATCCGGTAGCCCTTTAGATTGCCATGTTGTTCCGCCGTCCGTGCTCTTGTGGATTCCATCGCCATCGTAAACCAAGGAACCTCCGCCGGCGTTCACTTCGCCTGTTCCCACATAAATTAAATTGTTGTTGTTTTTTGAAACTTCAATATCTCCTATGGAAAGCATTTGTTGATCGTCAAAAATGGGTATCCAATCATTGCCGCCGTTAACGGTTTTAAAAATACCACCGGAAGCAGCGCCTACATAATATACATCGGGCTGGGTGGAAGGGATTTCAATATCGGTAATCCGCCCTCCAATATTCAACGGGCCGCTGAATTGCCATATTTCGTTGGTTGTACTTCTATTTGCAGCTTGTTTCTTCCATTGAATTGCTTCAGAATAGGCCGAAGTATTTATTTCGCCACTTGGGTAGGCGCGCTGCATAAACATAAGGTCGAATGGATACTTTTCTTTACTTTCTGCTTCGGAAATTTTTGAAATTGAATTTTCGGAAGTAGAATCTTCATCTCTTTCTGAAGAATTTTTACAACCAACAAAGCAGATAAAAACAAGGAGAAAGGTATAAATATGAAACATAGTATCTTTTTTTTTTGAAGTTTAAAGATACTGAAAAAATTATGTGAATTATTAACCGAAGTTGTTATTGTGAAATGCTGAACTTATAGATTATCTTCCCAATCTGTTTGACTGGTGCTTTGTCATCTGCATTAAATTTTGTTGCCAAAGCTGCTCGTTTTGCTGGTTCAAAAAGGCATCTGGAATTGTTTGTAGTGCCTTTTACTCCTGGAGTTGCACTTATTACGTTTCCTTTTTTATCCACTTCAATGCTCACGACAACAGTTCCAGCTTCGTTGCAATCTTGCTGAAATTTTTCTTTGTTCAGCGCTTTTCTTCCGCCAAGCATGTAGTTGCCATCGCCGTCCAAACCTTTTCCGGTTCCGTAATAGGCACTGGCATTTGGGTCGCCATCGGGACTACCTTTGTCGCCTGGTTTGCCATCGTTGCCTTCGCCACCTTTAGCCGTGCCATCACTTTTTGGACCGTTCAAAATGCTGGATAGTGCATCCGTAGTTGATTTATCGGGTTTTGGATCTGGTTTTTTGACTTCTTTTTTAGGTTGCTCTTTTACGGGAGCTTCTGTTTGTTCCTTTTTGGGTTTTTCTTTTTTAATTACTGGTGCTTCTTCGTTCTCTTGTGTAACCACATCTTCCTTAATTTCGGTTTTTGGCTGGGATACTTGTTCAGGTATGGCTTTTTGTGGTGCGGATTGTATTTTTTCAGTTGGTTGAATATTGCCGCTGCCAGTATCGGTTGTGCCAAAATTGATCGCGATGCCCTGCTCCAATGGTGGATCCAGATATTTCATCCCCACATAAAACAACAAAATAAGAATGATAACATGCACTATTACCGTGATGATCATACTTTTTCGTTTATGTTCTGTATCTAAGAGATTCAAGG
>DAIMFZ010000101.1:0-8294 GCA_036724225.1 Aequorivita sp. | reverse complement strand
AGTGGATGAAATAGGCGAACGCATTGCCCAAAGTGTGGGTTCCTTTTTCGCTTCCGAAGAGAATATAGAAATTATAGATAGGCTGAAAAGTTATGGTGTTCAATTGGAAATTTCCGCGGAAAAACTTGCGAATCAGACGGACACTTTAAAGGGAAATACCTTTGTAGTTTCCGGCGTCTTCACAAAAGTTACGCGCGACGAACTGAAAAAGATGATAGAGGACAACGGCGGGAAGGTTTCCAGTTCCATTTCAGCAAAAACCAATTATGTGGTAGCGGGCGACAATATGGGACCGAGCAAGAAAACGAAGGCCGAAAGTTTGGGTGTCGCCATTATTTCCGAAGATGATTTTTTACAAATGATTTCATAATACAAAGCAATAAAGACGTGAAAAATCCTATTTTTGAACTGTAAAAACTTAGATTTCAATGTTGAAAAAAGTAAAACACCATTCTTTAAAAAAACAAAAAGAAAAAAAACTGACGGAGCGCGATGTTTCACAACGAAATACACCGTTAAAATATTTGGGTTTTTTGGTGGATGAAACTTTTTTTGACGATTTTGAGATGTTTTATGATTTTGGAAAAGAACTCGGTTTGCAGCGAAAGGATGTAAAATTTTTCACTTTTGTGGAAACTCGGCGAAAGATTCCATCGCTTCGGCAGAATCAGATAACCAATAAGGAATTTACTTTGCGCGGAGAGATCCATAGCCCAAACGCCCAGGAATTTCTAGATTTCCCGTTTGATGTGCTTATTGGTTTTTACAAAGGAAATCACGAATTTCTGAGTGCAATGGTTGCACAGAGCAAAGCGAAATTTAAAATAGGTTTTAGCGGTGCTGACCAGCGGCTTTTCGACTTACTTTTAACCGTTGACCTTCAAAAACCGGATGCCTTTAAAAGCGAAGTGAAAAAATATTTAAAAATCTTGAAGAAGATTTGAGAACTTAAAAGAATAAATTGTTATGAAAGAATTAAAAGGAACCGGCGTAGCACTCATCACGCCTTTTAAAAGCGATTTTTCAGTAGATGTGGAAGGGCTTAAAAACGTGGTGAACTACAACATCGAAAACGGGATTAATTATTTGGTCGTTCTGGGAACTACCGCGGAAAGTGCAACGCTTTCAAAGGAAGAAAAACAAGTTGTGATTGATACAATAGTTTCAGCAAACAAGGGAAGATTACCATTGGTTCTGGGCATTGGAGGCAACAATACACAGGAAGTAATTGCTGAAATGAAAAATCGCGACCTATCAGCTTTTACGGCTATTCTTTCGGTTTCGCCCTATTACAACAAACCCACACAGGAAGGGATCTACCAGCATTTTGCAGCGATTGCGAAGGCTGCCCCGTTACCTATAATTTTATACAACGTTCCGGGAAGAACGGCTTCAAACGTACTTCCGGAAACGGTCATCCGTTTGGCAAATGATTTTGAAAAAATTGTTGCTATAAAAGAAGCCGCGGGCGATATTGTGCAAGCAATGCGACTCATTTCTGGTTGTCCAAAAGATTTCATGGTAATTTCTGGCGATGATATGATAACGTTGCCAATGGTCCTCGCTGGTGGGGCAGGAGTAATTTCGGTTATTGGCGAAGGTTTCCCAAGGGAATTTTCAAAAATGGTAAAACTCGGGTTGGACAAGAAAGCAGACGAAGCCTACAAAATCCATTACAAAATAGCACCGGCAATAGACTATATTTTTGCAGAAGGAAATCCTGCTGGAATCAAAGCTGTTTTTAAATCTTTAGGGATTTGCGGCGACACGGTTAGGCTTCCATTAGTGGGTGTTAGCGACGGTTTGAGAGCTAAAATTGATTCTTTTGTCAAAAATTTCTTAGTCCAATCCTTATCGATTGAGAGTTAAATATTTCAAAAGACCTGTAAATAATAGCCTTCAGCGCACTATTTTTAGCCGAAGAATAAGTTTGTTCAATCACGTTTAATTCCCTATTTTTGCACGATGTTTTTTAAGCCCATGCGATTACCACTTTTTATTATACTCTGCCTTACAATTGTTCTTTCATCCTGTAGCGAATACCAACGGGTGCTTCGGAAGGACGATATGGGCAAAAAATACGCCCTTGCAGATTCACTTTACAAAAGAGGCAAATTCAGAAAAAGCCTGAAATTGATGGAGCAAATTGTCCCTTCATACAGAGGAAAACCACAAGGCGAAAAGCTGATGTTTATCTACTCCAATACATATTATAATTTGGAAGATTACTATTTGGCTGGCTATCAGTTTGAGCGTTTCACACAGGCATATCCGCAGAGTGACAGTGCTGAAGTGGCGTCTTTTAAAGCCGCAAAAAGCTTTTATCAACTTTCACCAAGATATTCATTAGACCAAAAGGATACGGACAAAGCATTGGAAAAACTGCAAGAATTCATCAATCGCTATCCCAATTCCGACAAAAGAATGGAAGCAAATACGCTTGTCGCCGAATTGCGCGAAAAGCTGGAAACCAAGGAATTTGAAGTTGCCAAACAATATTTGCACGTGGAAGACTTCAAGGCTGCCATTGGTGCCTATGACAATTTTATAACAGATAATCCGGGTTCCCACTACAGAAAAGATGCTTTTTACGGACGATTTGTCTCAGCCTATCAATTGGCCATTCGCAGTATTCCATCGCTTGTTCAGGAACGTCTGATAACTGCAAAGGGATACTACAACAGTTTTATGAAATATTACAAGGATACAGATCTGGCGCCCAAAGCGACTGAAATTTTTCAGGAACTTGAAAAAAGAATTGTGCCCACCGAAACAGAACCCACTATTTAATCAATTTTTATTATGGATATTAAAAATTTAGATGCACCAATCAGTACCGTTACGCTTGACAAGAATTTGATCGATGCCCCAACCAATAATATTTATGAGGCTATTTCAATTATTTCAAAAAGAGCTTCACAAATAAACAGTGACATTAAAAAAGAGCTTCTTGAAAAACTGGATGAGTTCGCCACTTACAATGACAGTTTGGAAGAAATTTTTGAAAACAAGGAACAAATTGAGGTTTCAAAATTCTACGAAAGACTTCCAAAACCGCACGCAATGGCAGTACAGGAATGGTTGGAAAACAAGATATATTGGCGAAACACTGCTGACGAAGTAGTAGAGGAATAAGCCCCCTGGCCCCCGAAGGGGGGAATAGAGGCGTAAGCCATACTCTCTGAATACTGCGTACTGGCTACTGAACACTGAACACTGAATACTGAATTATGGCTGTTTTGAGTGGTAAAAATATCTTGCTTGGCGTTACTGGCGGGATTGCTGCTTATAAAGCGGCTTTTTTAGTTCGTATACTTATCAAAAAAGGTGCTAACGTAAAAGTTGTGATGACAAATTCTGCTAAGGAATTTGTTACACCCCTCACGCTTTCAACACTTTCAAAAAACGAAGTATTTTCTTCTTTTACCGAAGAAAAACCCCCAAAGAGTTTCAAAGAGCCCAAATGGAACAACCACGTTGAGTTGGCCCTTTGGGCAGATTTGTTTTTGATAGCTCCCGCCACGGCAAACACACTTTCCAAAATGGCGAATGGCACTTGCAACAATCTGTTGTTAGCCTGTTACCTTTCCGCAAAATGTCCCGTGTATTATGCGCCCGCGATGGATTTGGATATGTACAAACACCCAACAACCGCGGAAACTTTTAAAAAGCTGAACAGCTTTGGAAATATTCAGATTCCAGCGGCTTTTGGCGAATTGGCGAGTGGTTTAGTAGGGCAGGGCAGAATGGCCGAACCCGAAGAAATTGTTTCCTTTTTGGAAAATGATATTCTGAAAAAACTTCCGCTTCACGGCAAGAAATTTTTGATAACTGCTGGGCCAACTTATGAGGCTATAGATCCCGTCCGATTCATTGGGAACCATTCAAGTGGAAAAATGGGTTATGCCATTGCAGAGACCGCAGCACAACTGGGTGCGGAGGTCGTTTTAATTTCTGGCCCTTCGGCTTTAAAACTTGAAAACGATTTCGTTAAAATAATTCGAGTCACTTCCGCCGCAGAAATGTATAATGCAACGCACGAATATTTCGGCAAAAGTGATGTCGCCATTTTAAGCGCGGCCGTTGCCGATTATCGCCCTTCTGAAATTGCTTCGGAAAAGATTAAAAAGAAGGAGGATAATTTCACCCTTCAACTTACGAAAACCAAGGATATACTTGCATCGCTGGGCGAAATAAAGCAAGACCAATTTCTGGTAGGTTTTGCATTGGAAACAGAGAACGAAGAAGAAAACGCAAAATTGAAACTGAAAAAAAAGAATTTAGATTTAATTGTGTTAAATTCGCTTCGGGACGAAGGCGCAGGTTTTCAAACCGACACCAATAAAGTTACTTTAATAACCAAAGACAATAAAACGCTTCCTTTTCCTGTTAAACCTAAAAAAGAAGTAGCAAAAGATATTTTAGAATTTATTATAGAACAGACCAATGCGTAAAATTTTACTTTTCTTATTAGTTGCAACCGCAGTGTTTTCTTCACAGGCACAAGAGCTCAATTGTACCGTATCCATTGACGCAGCACAGACTGGACAGCCCAATTTACAGATTTTCAAAACCTTGGAAACCCAGTTGCGCGAATTTGTGAACAACACAAAATGGACTGACAAAGAGTACAAAAACCAAGAGCGGATAGACTGCAACATGAGCTTGATTATAAGCCAATACGATGGCGATACATTTACGGGAACCATACAAATACAGTCGTCGCGGCCTGTTTTTGCCTCAACTTATGACAGCCCAGTCTATAACTATATTGACAAGCAGCTTAGCTTTAGTTATAAGGAATTTGAACCGCTCAATTTTAATATTAACAGTTTTGGCAACAACCTTGTTTCGGTTGTGGCGTTTCACATTTATACTGTTATAGGGCTGGATGCTGATACTTATACACTAAACGGCGGCACTCCTTATTTTGAGATAGCAAAACAGATTACAAACACTGCCGCATCAAGCAATTATACTGGATGGAAAGCCACTGATGGCAACCAATCGAGATATCGTTATAACGACGCGTTGATTTCGTCTGTTTACAAAGATTTTCACGATGTGATGTATGAATACCACCGCGAGGGAATGGACATTATGGCCGCCAACCAGAAAGATGCCAAAGTAAAAATTGCAGATGCCATCAATAAGTTGAAAGGTATAAACGACCGTCGTCCAAACTCGTATTTAGTACGCACTTTTTTTGATGCGAAAAGTGACGAAATTCAAGCAATTTTCAGCGGTGGCCCACAGGTTGATATCACCAAACTAGTTGAAAACCTAAACAAATTGGCCCCCACAAAACGCAGCAACTGGTCCGAGATTAAGTTTTAGTTTTCTAAGATTCAAGATTCAAGATTCAAGATTCAAGATTCAAGATTGAGAATTTCTAACCTCTAACCTCTAACCACTAATCACTACCCACTAACCGTGATAACAACCCTCGCCATAAAAAATTATGCGCTCATAGAGGATATCCGTGTGGATTTTAATGAAGGATTGACAATCATAACAGGCGAAACGGGCGCTGGAAAATCCATTCTTTTGGGAGCTTTGGCTTTGCTACTTGGCAGAAGGGCAGATTTGGGCAGTGTGAAGGTCGCTTCAAAAAAATGTGTGATTGAAGGCCATTTTCAACTGAAAAATTACGGACTACAACAAGTTTTTGAGGAGTATGATTTGGATTATGAACCCCAAACCATTATTCGCCGCGAGATTTTGCCCGGCGGAAAATCCCGCGCTTTTGTAAACGACACCCCCGTAGCACTGACGCAGCTTCAAGCGTTGGCGCCACATTTAATAGACGTTCACAGCCAGCACGAAACTTTGGAAATTGTTTCGGAAAATTTTCAGATGGAAGTGATTGATGCTTTGGCGGAAAATGATTCACTTTTAAAATTATATCAACAACAGTTTGAAAATTTTAAAATAATTTCGGAAAAACTTTCTGCGTTAAAACTTCAAAAGGAAAATGCATCCAAAGAGCTTGATTTCAATACATTTCTATATAACGAACTGCAACAGGCAAATTTAAAAAAAATTAACCAAAGAGAGCTCGAGGAAACCTACGAAACGCTGAACAATGCCGAAGCAATTCAGGAAGCGTTGGGCAATGTGAACAAACTTTTGGAAGAAGAACAAATTGGTTCCTTGCAAACTGCAAAGGAAGCGCGTATTGTTTTGGGAAGAATTAAGGAATATTCGAAAACTTTTGATGATTTCTGGCAGCGTTTGAACAGCGTTATCATTGAGTTGGAAGACATTTCAAATGAAATTGGCAATACCGCCGAAAAGATTGAGGCAGACCCCGAAATGCTTTTTCAAGTAAACGAAAAGCTGCAAACACTTTATAAACTTCAGCAGAAACATTCGGTTTCTACCGTTTTGGAATTGATTGATATTGAAGCGGGATTGGAAGAAAAAGTGAACACCACTTTGGGGCTCGATGGACAAATTGAAGCTTTTGAAAAAGAAAAGAACAACTTGCGGGAAACTGTTTTAAAAACTGCAGCGCAACTTCACAATAAAAGAGAAGAAGCTATTCCTATACTTAAAAAGAAACTTGAGGCAACACTATTGCCATTAGGTTTGCCCAATGCGAGGTTTCAATTTGAGCTTAACGCTTCTGAAAATTTTAAAAGCAATGGGGCCGACACCTTGCAACTGTTGTTCACTGCCAATAAAGGCTTGGCTTTTGGATTGTTGAAAAAAGTGGCCTCCGGTGGTGAAATGAGTCGGATAATGCTTGCTGTAAAAGCCGTTTTGGCGGAATATAAAAAACTGCCAACCATTGTTTTTGATGAAATAGACACGGGCGTTTCGGGCGAAATAGCAAACAAAATGGCTGAGATAATGCACCAAATGAGCAAAACGATGCAGCTTTTGAGTATTACCCATTTACCACAAATCGCAGCAAAAGGTGACCACCATATAAAAGTTTATAAAGAAGACAAAAATGAGGTAACCGCAACACATTTACAAATTTTGAATAAAGAAGAGCGTATATTGGAAATAGCCCAAATGCTGGGAGGCAAAAATGTTTCGGAAGCGGCAATTGCAAATGCGAAAGAATTATTGAATTAAAATGTATCTTTACTTTATAGATTCAAGATTCAATATTCAATATATTAAGGAGTAAGCCAATTAACCATAAACCATTAACCACAAACATTTAAAGCATGTCTTATAATTTACTAAAAGGAAAACGAGGAATTATTTTTGGGGCGTTAGACGAACATTCCATTGCCTGGAAAACCGCAGAGCGCATTTACGAAGAGGGCGGAAGGTTTGTGCTTACAAATGCACCAATAGCATTGCGAATGGGCCAAATTAATGAACTTGCAAAGAAAACTAATTCAGAAGTGATTCCTGCAGATGCAACCAGTATGGAAGACCTTGAAAATTTGGTAACGAAGGCAACTGAAATTTTAGGAGGAAAGCTCGATTTTGTTTTGCACTCCATCGGTATGTCCATAAATGTTCGGAAGGGCAACCACTACACCAACCAGAATTACGATTTTACCCACAAAGGTTGGGATATTTCGGCAGGTTCATTTCATAAAACGATGCAGGTTCTTTACCAAAAAGATGCCATGAACGAATGGGGTAGTATTATTGCGCTTACCTATATGGCATCACAACGCGTTTTTCCCGATTATAACGATATGGCCGATAACAAGGCTTATTTGGAGAGCATTGCGCGCAGTTTTGGCTATTTCTTCGGAAGAGATAAAAAGGTACGGGTGAACACTATTTCGCAATCGCCAACTCCAACAACGGCGGGGCAGGGCGTAAAAGGTTTCGACGGCTTTATAAACTATGCCGATAAAATGTAGCCATTAGGCAATGCAACAGCTTTGGATTGTGCCAATTACACAGTGGCAATGTTCAGTGATCTTACCAAGCGCGTAACCCTTCAGAATCTTTATAACGATGGGGGTTTTTCAAATATGGGTGTGAGCGATGGCGTGATGGAAGCATTTGTAGGCGGAAAGTAGCGCAAACATATTTTTAAAAATTTTTAAATCCTGTCCTTTTATTATGGACGGGATTTTTTTTTGGATGTCAAAAAAAGATGTTGCCGTAAATGTTTGCGGTTAACATTATTTTAAATACTTTTAGTGAATTATTAACTAAAATTTATCAAATTATGAGAAGAAGTACTATTATTGGGTGTTTCATCAGTTTGCTCACGCTCACGATGAATGCTCAAGAAACTAAAAGCTCTACAACGAAGTCAAGTACGACAACGGTGGAGATGCAGAAAAAACCTACCGCCTCCATGCAGGAGT
>DAIMFZ010000100.1:339-8318 GCA_036724225.1 Aequorivita sp. | reverse complement strand
AATGGAACTAAGTGTAAACCACTTACTGGGAATAAAATACATCACCGAAGCCGATATTCAACTCATCTTCGAAACGGCAGATCATTTTAAGGAAGTCATCAACCGGCCCATCAAAAAAGTTCCTTCGCTTCGCGATATTACCATTGCCAATCTTTTCTTTGAAAACAGTACGCGAACAAAGCTTTCCTTTGAATTAGCCGAAAAACGGCTTTCTGCCGATGTTATCAATTTCGCATCGTCAAGTTCGTCAGTAACCAAAGGTGAAACGCTTATAGACACTGTAAACAACATCCTTTCAATGAAAGTGGATATGGTGGTGATGCGCCATCCAAATCCTGGAGCGTGCGTTTTTCTTTCAAAACACGTTAATGCAAGTATTATAAACGCTGGCGATGGCGCGCACGAACATCCCACACAAGGCTTGCTGGACAGTTTTTCCATTCGTGAGAAACTGGGCGATGTTGCGGGGAAAAAGATTGTAATAGTTGGAGATATTCTTCATTCGCGAGTTGCTTTGTCTAATATTTTTGCTCTTCAAAAGCTTGGAGCGAAAGTTAAGGTTTGCGGCCCTAAAACACTTATTCCAAAATATATAGAAAAATTAAATGTCCAGTTTGAACCAAACCTCATAAAGGCTTTGGAATGGTGCGATGTAGCAAATATGCTACGCGTGCAAAACGAACGGATGGACATCAGTTATTTCCCCACAACTAGGGAATATACACAGCAATTCGGCTTAAACAAAAAACTGCTCGATTCATTAAACAAAGAAATTGTGGTGATGCACCCGGGCCCAATCAATCGAGGAGTGGAAATTACAAGCGATGTGGCAGACAGCAAACAATCCATAATTTTGGAACAAGTGCAGAATGGGGTTGCAATACGGATGGCGGTCATCTATTTATTGGCGTCAAAAATTGGCCAAAACGGATCTATTAAATAAAAAAATACACCGTTATGAAAATTGAGAATCATCCAAATTTCGTGGTCCTTGAAGATGAAAAAGATGATATTATAGACTTCGCCACTTTTATAGGGAGTCAAGCTCCTACAAAATTTAAAGGACAAAATGTTGTTTTGAACCTTTTGAAATACAACACTTTGGAATTGCAACATTTATTACAATTCCTCCAGACATCTAACCTTCACCGAAAATCCAAACAATCTTTTGTAATCGTAAACGATGGCATAGACATTGACGAAGTTCCATTTGAAATGATTGTGGTTCCTACGCTTCAAGAGGCAGAAGACATAATTGAAATGGAGGAAATTGAAAGAGACCTCGGTTTTTAAATATTCAATATTCATTATTGAATGTTCAACAAGCAGTCCTAATCTTGAATCTTAAATTTTAAATCTTGAATTTAACTATCCTCGGCTGTCATTCCGCAACACCAACCGCATCTGCACACCCATCGGCGCAGGTTTTGGAAATGAAGGGGCATCTATTTTTGATTGATTGCGGTGAGGGAACCCAAACCCAGCTTCGTAAATACAAGCTAAAGTTTTCACGTATTAAACACATTTTTATTTCGCATTTGCATGGCGACCACTTTTTTGGGTTGCCAGGACTTATTTCTACATTTCTTCTATTGGGAAGGGAAGCGGAACTCCATATTTACGGACCCAAAGGCATCAAAGAAGCTATATTGTTACTCTTAAAACTCGGAAAAGCCTACACCAATTATCCGTTGTATTTTCACGAATTGGAAGCAACATCACCCCAATTGATTTTTGAGGATGAAAAACTTTCTGTAGAAACAATCCCGCTGGACCACCGGGTTTATACCAACGGATTTCTTTTCAGGGAAAAACCTGATGCCCGAAAACTGAATGTGGAAGCAGCCCGCAAACTCAATATTGATTTAAGTTATTATAACAGAATAAAACGGGGCTTTGATGTTGAAAACAAAGCTGGAAAGTTAATTCCGAACAGCCAGATAACTTTTGATCCGCCACCTGTAAAATCATATGCATATTGCAGCGACACCGCTTATAATCCCGCTATGGTTCCGCAAATTGAAGGAGCAACTGTTTTGTACCACGAATCCACTTTTTTGGAGGAACACCACCATCTTTGTGATAAAACCAAGCACAGCACTGCAAAAGAGGCGGCTGCGATTGCCAAAAAAGCAAAAGTGGGTACTTTGATTTTGGGTCATTACAGTGGACGTTACGGCGATTTGGAACTTTTCAAAAAAGAAGCGCAGGAAATTTTTGAAAATGTGGAATTGGCCGAGGATGGGAAAACGTTTTCGTTTTGAAAAAAAAGTCGATGAGCTGAGGATTCGAAAAGTTTAGAAATACAAAGTACCAGGTAGCAATTGTGGTTGGCAGAAAATGAAAATTTCAACAGTATCAAAATTTTAATACACATTTAATATCGCACTGTTTTAAAGAATCTTTAAAACGCTTAACTTGCGGTAAAACAAAATAAATGTCTGAAGACCTTCATAGCTACCGAAAATCCTACGAAAAAGGAGTGCTTTCCGAAGAAAATGTGGATGAAAACCCGATGCAACAATTCCGCACTTGGTTTTTTGAAATTAAGGACAATGGCGGCGTAGATGAAGTAAATGCAATGACGTTGACAACCATCGGCACCGACGGTTTTCCGAAAGGCAGAGTGGTTCTTTTGAAAAAATATGACGAATACGGTTTCTATTTTTACACCAACTACAACAGCGAAAAAGGTAAATCTATTGCGATAAACAACAAAGTTTCGCTCTCCTTTTTTTGGCCGAATATGGAGCGTCAAATCATTATAAAGGGAACTGTAGAAAAAACTTCGGAAACAGATTCAACCAACTATTTTCATTCACGGCCCAGGGGAAGCCAATTGGGCACAGCGGTTTCGCACCAAAGCACAGTCGTTGAATCGCGGGAAGTTTTGGAAAAAAATCTCGCCGAACTTGAAAAGAAATACGAAAACCAAGAAATCCCAAGACCCAAAGACTGGGGCGGCTTTTTGGTAAAACCAATTTCCATAGAATTTTGGCAGGGAAGGCCCAACAGATTGCACGACAGACTTCGTTATACTTTGAAGAATGATGATTGGGTGATTGAAAGATTAGCCCCTTAATGAATAATGATTGTAGATTTTTGATTGTTGAATTGCCTAGAAACCAGTAACATTTTATGAAAACACTCTACTTAGTCCGCCACGCAAAATCATCATGGGAACAAAATGTGGACGACCATAAGCGCCCATTAAAGGAAAGAGGGGAAAGCGATGGGAAATTGGTTTCAAAAAAAGTAAGTAAGGAAATTGAACCGCCCCAAAAAATTATTAGCAGTGATGCAACACGTGCTTTTTCAACGGCCGGTTTTTTTAAAGAAGCTTTAAATATTGCGGATGCAGACTTTGAAACCAATCACGATCTGTACGATTTTAGCGGGCAGAACGTGATGCGGATCATTAAATCACTACCTGACAATTTGGACAATGTAATGATTGTTGGCCATAACCACGCTTTTACTTCCATTGCAAATATGCTTGGAAACCGCTATATTGACAACGTTCCCACCTGTGGTTTTGTGATGTTGCAATTTGACGAAAAAAAATGGAGCAATATAACCACGGGCAAAACCGTAAAAACAATTTTCCCTAGGGACCTTAAATAATGATTGAAAAAGCAGCTACACATACACACGTTCGCAATCGGTACAACAACAGGGAGTTAAGCTGGCTTCAGTTTAATGCCCGAGTGCTGCAGGAAGCAAACGACAAAAAAATACCCTTACTGGAAAGGCTCCGATTTTTGGGTATTTTCTCTAACAACCTTGACGAATTTTTCAAAGTACGCTACGCCACCATTAGGCGGATTGTGGAAGCGGGCAAAACGGGACGCAGCTTTCTGGGCGGTATTTCGGCCAAAGATCTCTTGGAGGAAATTACGCAAACAGTGATTGTACAACAGGCCCACAGTTTGAAAATCCTCCAGGATATTCAAAAAGAACTTCGGAAGGAAAACATTTTCATCATCAACGAAACCGAAATTACACCAGAGCAAAGCAAATTCATTTCTGAATATTTTGTTCGTAATGTGGGTCCTGCCATGATGACCATTATGATAGGCGAGTTGGAAGAATTCCCCAGTCTTCGCGACAGCGCTGCCTATCTTGCCATAACAATGGTGATGAGCAAAGAGGACGATACTTTTGAAGCAAAACACAACTATGCCCTTATAGAAATTCCGCGCACCATAAACCGTTTTGTGGTTCTTCCCCAGGAAGGAAACAAGCAATACGTCATTATTCTGGACGACCTAATACGCCATTGCCTGCACAGTATTTTCAGTATTTTTAAATATGACAGCATTTCGGCACACATGATAAAGATAACGCGCGATGCCGAGCTGGACATAGACAGCGATTTGAGCAAAAGTTTTATTGATAAAATTTCAAAAAGCGTTAAGAACAGAAGCACGGGCGACCCCGTCCGTTTTGTATATGACAGTAGTATAGACAAGCGGACACTTCAGTTTCTGTTGCAGAAAATGGGTATCGATAAAACCGATAGCATCATTCCCGGGGGGCGTTACCACAACCGCCGCGATTACATGAAATTTCCACGTTTGGGCAGGCCCGACCTTCAGTATGAACCCAAGGAACCTTTGCTCATCCCAGGCTTGAGCCTTCAGGGAAGCTTGTTTGATAAAATACTTCAGAAAGATTATTTGCTGCATGCGCCCTACCAAACCTTTATGTATGTGGTGAAGTTTTTACGGGAAGCCGCACTGGATCCAAAAGTGAAATCCATCAAAATCACAATTTATCGTTTGGCGGAAGTTTCAAACATAGCCAGTTCACTCATAAATGCGAAGAAAAATGGAAAGGATGTTACCGTGCAAATTGAGCTTCAGGCACGTTTTGACGAAGAAGCGAACATTGAATATGCCGAATTGCTGCAAAGCGAGGACATCAGGTTGATTTTTGGTGTGAAGGGATTGAAAGTACATTGCAAAGCCTGTCTGGTGGAAAGACTTGAAAACAATGAGATGGTTCGCTACGGAATCCTGAGCACGGGAAATTTTAACGAATCTACCGCAATGCTTTATACGGATTACACACTTTTCACTGCCGATCAAAGAATTTGCAAAGAGATAAACAAGGTTTTTGAATTTTTTGAAGTAAACTATTTGGTCCGCCAATACCGCCATTTAATCGTTTCGCCGCATTACACCCGCAATGCCATCTACCATTTGATAGAGACCGAAATAAAAAATAAAAAGGCAGGTTTGCCCAGCGGGATAAAACTGAAGCTGAACAGCCTTTCAGATTTTAAGATGATTGATAAACTGTATGAAGCGAGCAGGGCGGGAGTGAAGATAAAAATGATTGTCCGCGGCATTTGTTGTTTAATCCCGGGAGTGAAGGGAATGAGTGAAAACATCGAGGCAATTAGCATAGTGGGTAAATTGTTGGAACATCCGCGAATGTTTATTTTTGAAAATGGAGGCAATACCAAAGTGTATATTTCTTCCGCAGATTTTATGGGAAGAAATCTCGATAACAGGGTGGAAATCACCTGTCCCATTTATGATAGTGACATCAAAAAAGAGCTGCTCGAAAATTTTGAAATTGGCTGGCGCGACAACGTAAAGGCTCGCTTAATTAGCGATAAAAACGACAATGCCTACCGAAAGAACAACAAGCCTCCGGTGCGTTCCCAATTTAAAATGTATGATTATTATTTGAACAAACTTGAAATAAACTGATTTGTTGAACATTGAAAGATACGGCGCGGTAGATGTTGGCAGTAATGCCATCCGCCTGCTTGTAGTTACTGTGATAGAGCAGGAAGGGAAGGAAACCATTTTTAAAAAAACCTCTTTGGTGCGCGTGCCCATTCGTTTGGGAGCGGAAGTTTTTCTCGATGGAAAAATTTCTGAAAACAGTGCTAATAGAATGGTGGATGCCCTGATGGCATTCAGGCTGTTGATGAAAACCCACAATGTTAAGCGGTTCCGTGCCTGCGCCACTTCGGCGATGCGGGAGGCTTCCAACGGGCGTGAAATTGCTGAAATGATTCAAAAGAAAAGCGGTATCTCCATAAACATTATAGACGGCAATGATGAAGCCGCAATAATTGCCTCCACAGATTTAAAGAGTTTGATTCAGGACGACAGGGTTTTTCTCTATGTAGATGTGGGAGGTGGAAGTACGGAGATCACCCTTTTTGCTAATGGTAAAGATGTATCTTCACAAAGTTTTAAATTGGGCACCATTCGACTTTTGGAGAATCTGGTAGATGAAGGTATTTGGGAAGAAATGGAATCCTGGATTAAAAAGGAAACCAAGGGATTTAAAAAAGTGTCCCTAATTGGAAGCGGCGGAAACATCAATACCATCTACAAAAAAAGCGGAAAGAAAATAGGGAAGCCACTCAGCTATTTATACCTTTCTTCTTATTATGAACAACTGAATTCACTCACCTTTGAAGAGCGCATCACCGAACTTGATATGAATCCAGATCGTGCAGACGTTGTGGTTCCCGCCACCCGCATTTATCTTTCAGCTATGAAATGGAGCAAGGCAAAAAACGTGTTTGTGCCAAAAATTGGGCTTAGTGATGGCATTGTGCGGAGCCTTTACAATGAAAAGATCGCGGCGGAATTGGAAGTTAGTTCGTGACTTCGTTAATTTGGGATTTGTTAAGATGATAAATTCAAAAATTCAATCTTTTAATTTTTTTTCAACATGAGTAAAGTAATAGTATTGGGTGCCGGTATGGTAGGAAGTGCCATGGCAATAGATATGGCTAAAAACCATCAAGTAACGCTAACGGATTTAAGCCAACATGTATTGGATACAGTAAAACAAAAGTGCGACAGTTTAACTACAAGTCAGCTAGACGTTACCAATAAAGCAGCACTTCAAAAAACAATAAAGCAATTCGATTTAGTGATTTGTGCTGTACCTGGTTTTTTAGGGTTCGAAACACTTCGGGCAATTATTGAAGCAGAAATGAACGTGATAGATATTTCATTTTTTCCAGAAAATTCGTTGGAATTGGATGCTTTGGCAAAAGAGAAAAATATAACCGCAATTGTAGATTGTGGTGTAGCTCCGGGCATGGATAATATCATACTTGGCCACTACAACGAAACCATGAAACTAACCGATTTTGAATGTTTAGTAGGTGGTTTGCCGAAAATAAAAAAATGGCCTTTTTGTTATAAGGCACCTTTCTCCCCAATTGATGTTATTGAGGAATATACACGTCCTGCACGATATGTGGAGCATAGTGTAGTAGTAGTACGTGAACCATTGACCGATTGCGATTATGTTGATTTTGATAAAGTTGGAACGTTAGAATCTTTTAATTCTGATGGGTTACGATCTATCATTTATACCATGCCCCATATTCCCAACTTGAAAGAAAAGACCTTGCGTTATCCCGGTCATGTTGAGTATGTGAGAGTGCTAAAAGAAAGTGGATTTTTCAGTCAAGAAAAAGTTGATGTAAAAGGAATTATGGTTTCTCCATTAGACTTTACAAGTAAAATATTGTTTAGTGAATGGAAATTAGGAGAAACAGAAGAAGAATTAACTGTGATGCGGGTGACTGTTAAAGGAGAAAACACCAAAGGGGAAATTGAAGAAATAACCTATAATTTACACGATGAATACTGCAAAGCAACCAATACATCATCGATGGCAAGAACTACAGGCTATACAGCTACTGCAGCTGCCAATTTGTTTCTAGAAGGATTGTTTTCAGGGAAAGGAGTTTTTCCTCCAGAGTTGGTTGGTAAACATGAGGTTTGTTTTAATTATTTTTTAAACTATTTAAAAGATAGAAACATTTACTATGTTAAAAGTTCCAGAATAATGTAAGCTAAAGTATGGGATTATTATTGGGAAAAATGTTCAATTTATTTCTTCTTTCGGGTTTTTTATGTTTGGTAACACGTAAAAACAACATGCCCAATTACGTTTATCACGTGTTAATGTGCAGGACTTTATAAATCATT
>DAIMFZ010000100.1:0-329 GCA_036724225.1 Aequorivita sp. | reverse complement strand
TCTAAACTGCCCCGTCCATAATCTCCTGAACACATTCAGGGTTTAGTAGGGTAGAGATATCACCGAGATTATTGGTGTCCTTCTCAGCAATTTTTCTGAGGATTCGACGCATTATTTTTCCACTTCGGGTTTTTGGAAGACCTGTTACAAACTGAATTTTATCTAATTTGGCTATCGGACCAATATGCTCGGTTATTATTTGGTTTATTTCCTTGCGCAGGTTGTCGTGTACGCGGCTTTCGCCTGTTTCCTTTAAAATAATGAAACCGTAGAGGGCATTCCCCTTCACATCGTGAGGGAAACCCACAATGGCGCTTTCGGAAACTGCT
>DAIMFZ010000099.1:0-8512 GCA_036724225.1 Aequorivita sp. | reverse complement strand
TTTTGCTTCCTGTTTTTAAAGTTTTTTTAGCTGCGCTAAGTATAATGCCTGCTTTCCTACTTTCATTGTTTTGTATAGTTTTCGTTCTTCCGGAAGATAGCCAATGTATTTAATGTGATGAGGTTGAAGTGGTTCACCATCTAAAATTACTGTGCCAGTGTCTGGCATCGTGATTTGGTTTATGATTCTGATCAACGTTGTTTTTCCGGCACCATTTGGCCCCAAAAGCCCGAAAATACTTCCTTTTTCCACCTCGATAGATACATTGTTGAGCGCCTTGAAATCGCCATAGGCTTTGGAAACATTATTGACCTCTAAAAGCTTTTCCATACATTCTTTTTGAAGTGTGTAAATATATTGAATTGATAAGCCTCCAAACCTCAAAGAGAAAAGATTTATGATTTTTTTAGATAAAAGAAAAGAGAGGAAAGAAAAAAGAACGTTTCAATTCCCCTTTGAGAGGTAGGAAGGACTATAAAAACAAAACCCACCCAAAAAACGAATTCTTTGGATGGGAAAAAAAATTGCTATGAAAAAGAAAAATATCGCTTCTAAGACGAAACGATATTTCAAATATAAATAAAAATATTTATTTAACGTTTGTTTAAGAGAACATATCTTTCACTTTTTCAAAAAACGATTTGTCATCTTTTTCTGGTTTCGGCTGAAAATGGTCGTCATCGCTCATTTTTTCAAAAAATTCTCTTTGTTCTTTTGAAAGTGATTTTGGGGTCCAAACATTTATGTGAACAAGCAAATCACCTGTTCCGTAGCCATTAATACTTGGAATTCCTTTGTTGCGAAGCCTCAAAATTTTCCCACTCTGTGTGCCGTTATCAATTTTGATGCGGACCTTGCCAGTTACGGTTTCTATTTCCTTTGAAGTTCCCAATGCAGCTTCAGAATAACTTATGTAAAGGTCGTAATGCAGGTTGTCACCTTCGCGTTGTAATGTTTCATGCGTTTTTTCCTCAATAGCTACCAAAAGGTCTCCGGGAATACCGTTGCCTGGCGCATCGTTCCCTTTTCCGGAAACTTTAAGCTGCATGCCATCAACAACGCCTGCCGGTATTTTTATGGAAACGGTTTCTTCCGTAACCAACATTCCTTCAGCATCGGCATTTGCGGGTTTTGAATCTACAATCTGACCCACACCTCCACAAGCGCTACATGTAGCCGAAGTTTGCATACGGCCCAGAATTGTGTTTTGGATACGTGTAACTTGTCCATGGCCATTGCAGGTTGAACAGGTTTTGTATGTGGTTCCCTTAGCGAGTTTTTTGCGTTTTACTTTTATCTTTTTTTCAACGCCGTTGGCTATTTCTTCCAAAGTAAGCTGCACGCGAATACGTAAATTGCTTCCCTTTACGGTTCTGCGGCCTCCACCTCCACCGAATCCTCCTCCAAAACCACCCCCAAAAGCTCCTCCAAAAATATCGCCAAACTGACTGAAAATATCTTCCATGTTCATTCCGCCACCACTAAAACCACCGCCACCATCAAAGGCACGGTGACCAAATTGGTCGTATCGGGAACGCTTGTTGGGGTCGCTGAGTACCTCATAAGCTTCCGCAGCTTTTTTGAACATCGCTTCCGCTTCGTGGTCGCCCGGATTTTTATCGGGGTGATATTGGAGTGCTTTCTTTCGGTACGCCTTTTTTATTTCGGCTGCCGTAGCATTCTTTGGGATTTCTAGAATCTCGTAATAATCTTCCTTCATATTTTAGTCCGCTGCAGCGGAAAACTTTTTATTGTCCTATAACCACTTTTGGATAGCGGATTATTTTGTCACCCAACATATATCCTTTTTCAACCACGTCTATAATTTTGCCTTTTAATTTCTTTTCAGGGGCTGGAATTTGTGTGATGGCTTCGTGCGAATCTGCATCAAAAGTATCGCCAGGTTTCACATCCATCAACTGAAGCCCTTTCGTTTTAAGGGTTTCTACAAGCTTGTTGTTAATAAGTTCAACTCCTTTAAAGTGATTGTCGTCCTCTATTTTTTCGATCTCCTTCAGAGCGCGCTCAAAGTCATCTAAAACTGGTAACAATGAAGAAATAATATCTTCACCAGCGGTTTTGAACATTTCAATGCGTTCGCGAGTGGTACGTTTTTTATAGTTTTCAAATTCTGCGAACAAGCGTAGGTAACGGTCTTTTTCTTTCTCAAACTCGTTTTGTAATTCGGAAAGGGAGTTGGTTACGTTTTCTTCTGAAATTTCCTGCTCGCTTATTCCTGCATCGTCAAAGTTCACTTCTTCGTGGTTTTCTTTGAATTTATCGTTTTTGCTCATAGTGGAGTTTCTTTCCATTTTTTTCAGAAGGGAGCAAAAGTACTGCCATTTGTTCAAAATTGTCAAAATGTCACAGGTTTTAATTTAGTATTACTTTAAGAAAAATCGCCATTTGAAAACATATTTTTGCATCTCGAAACAAAAAACTATAACTATGAAAATTACATTTTTGAAAATTACTTTAATGGCCTTTATAACAATAGGTGCATTTTCCTGCAAAAACATGGAAAAAGAAACCGAAATGTCCACCGAAGAAGCTGCCGAAGCAACTGAAATGGCCACCGAATATACTGTAGATACGGCAGCATCACAAATTATGTGGGAAGGTTCAAAACCTACCGCAACACACCACGGAACAATTAAACTTTCTTCGGGAACCATTCATGTTAACGAAGGAAATGTGGAAGCCGGAAATTTCGTGATCGATATGAACAGCATCAACGACGAAGATTTGCAGGGTGATGACAAAGCTAATTTGGAAGCGCACCTTAAAGGGACTGCCGAAGGAAAAGAAGGCGATTTCTTTAATTCAAAAGAATATCCGACAGCAAAATTTGAAATGACCAGCATTGAAAACAACGTGGTAAAAGGAAACTTGACCATAAAAGACAAAACCAATGCCATTGAATTTCCTGCAACAGTATCGATGGATGGCGACAAAATGATGCTGAAAAGTGAAGCTTTTGAACTAGATAGAACCAAATGGGGCGTGAACTACGGCTCAAAATCTATGTTTCCGAACTTAGGGGACAAGTTTATAAATGACACAATGAAAATTACTGTTTCTTTAGTAGCTACAAAAGCATAATCAAACACATTTTTAAAAAATCAAAGAGAGACAATTTGTCTCTCTTTTTTTATAATAAATCCTGTAAGGCGTTTTCCAGATTGTAGAATTCAAACGGGTAACCAAGCTGTTCAATTTTTTTGGAACTGACCAATTGCCCTTCCAGTACCAAAGCAGACATTTCACCCAAGAGAAGTTTTAACATAAATGCAGGAATATTGGGCAGCCATAACGGACTATCAATTTTAGAAGCAATCATTTTTACCATTTTTTTGTTCTGGACTGGGTTTGGAGCTACTGCGTTGTATTTTCCTTCCAACTGATTTTTAAGAAGAAAGAGATAAATGCCTGCAATGTCCTTTATATGTATCCATGATTGCCATTGTTGCCCACTTCCCAAAGGTGCACCTACGCCGAGTTTGATGGGCTCTACCAATTTTGGAAATGCTCCTTCTTCCTTCGCCAATACCATTCCTGTACGCACTTTGCTCACTTCCATTCCCACATTTTTGAATTTTGCTGCTGCAGTTTCCCATGCAACCACTACCTCCGCCAAAAAAGTAGTTTCCCCTTCTCCATTTTCTTCTTCGGAATAAAGTTTCGTTTTTGAGCTGGGATATATACCTATACCGCTTGCTGATATAAAATGAACGATATTATGGTCTATCTTTTGGAGTGTTTCGTAAAGCAAGTTGATAGGTTGAACCCGGCTGTCAATAATAATTTTTTTATATTTTTTAGTCCAACGTTTTGAAATGGACGCTCCTGCCAAATTGATAATTGCAGTTACGTCTTCAAAAGCTTTTGTATCAATTTCCCCTTTTTTGGGATTCCAGTAAAAACCTTTAATATTTTCGGTGTTTTCAATTTTTTCTTTACTGGTTGTGAGATAATTAACTGCAATTCCTTGGCCATGGCATTGCTTTACCAATTCCCTGCCAATTAGACCTGTAGCACCTGTTATCAACACTTTTTTAATCATAATTTTAAAATTAGAGATTCAAAAGGGAATAGCAAAGACAGTTAACGGAAGATTGTGAATTGATGATTTGGGATTTGTTAATTTGGGTTTTCTCAATTCGAAAGTTTGAGATTTTGAATCTTGAACTGTCCCTCTGAGCTTGATAAAGGGTTGAATACTAATTCATAATTTCGTGCCCCGTAGCATTTCCTTTTTTCCAGGTGGGCCGGGAAGTCGTTCCACAATAAAGCCAACCGCTTGCATTGCCCGACGGGCATTACCGTTAGCAGCATAAGTTACCAAAACGCCGTTTGGTTTTAGGGCATCGTGCATTTTCTCAAAAATTTCTTCCGTCCAGAGCTCTGGCTGTACACGAATTCCGAAGGCGTCGAAATAGATTAAATCGAATTTGTTTTTAGTGTTTATTTCTGAAAAAAATTGCCGCTGTTTTGTAAGTAGAAAATTTTCAGAAATACTATGTTTTTCTTCCCAAGAAACATTGTGTAGCTGTAAAAACTTTTCTTCTGAAGCATTTAATAGTGAAGTGTAATTGAGTTTTTGAATTTCAGTTATGCTTAAAGGATAAGCTTCCGCTCCTGTATAATCAATTCTGCAATTACTTTTTTCAGTTTCCAAAAAACTGAGAAACGCGTTTAGGCCTGTGCCAAAACCTATTTCCATAATTGAAATTTCAGAAGAAGAATTATTTGCTAACCAATGGTAGAGTCCTTCTTTTATAAAAACATGAAGGGCTTCGTTTATTGCACCGTGCTTAGAGTGGTATTGTTCGTCCCACTCCGGAATATGCAGTGTATATGAACCGTCGCCTGTTTTTAATAAAATTCTTTTCAAAAAAATTATTGTTTTTCCACTTCGGGAATAAGTACGCCGTTGGCTTCAAAGGCAAGAATGCGCTTTGGCTGAGTAATTGCAGCAATTTCTTCAGCAGATTTTCCGCCATCTTCCGCAAAGTGGCGTTGGTCTTCAACGCTCATTTCTTCAACGTAGGCTTTTCCGTTTACAATAACTTCTTGCCCAGCAATATCCTTTGGCATAAAGAAACCGTAATCCTTAAACCTTACCATCGCTTCTTTTTCACCCATTTCAACGTTCATCCAGCATCCTTTTTTCTGGCATACATCTTTTACCGTAGCAACAAATTTCACGTTTATGGTATCACCTGGTTTCAAGTTGTTATATTTTTCGATCATTTCGGTCTTGGTCAAAACATTTTCATTGGAAATTTCATCCCCAAAAGTTTGATAGTTTACGGCAATTTCTTCCGCTTCGGCAATAGGTTTTTCCTCAGATTTTTCGTTTTTACAACTGAAAACCACAAATGAAAGTGCAAGTATGTACAGAATTTTTTTCATCTTAAAAAGTATATTAAATTATTGATTGATACGTGATTGCAATTTTAATAATTTTTTGAATTCTAATTGGCCTAAATTTTACCTATTTTTACAAAATAAACACTTATTTTAATGAATACTTCAACCACTCAAAAAATTGATATACAAAAAGCTGCAACTTCCAGAATTGGACAAGTGGATTTTAGCAACTTAACTTTTGGAAGCACTTTTAGTGACCACATGTTTGAATGTGACTATAAAGATGGAGCGTGGCAAAACCCAACAATTAAGCCTTATGGCCCGCTTACCATTTCGCCCGGCGCGAAAGTTTTTCACTACGGCCAAGCCGTTTTTGAAGGGATGAAAGCATATAAGGACGATAACGGAAAAATCTGGCTTTTTAGGCCTGAACAGAATTTTTTGCGAATCAATAAATCTTCGGTAAGAATGGCAATGCCAGAATTTCCCCGTGATATTTTCTTTGAGGCGCTGACTACACTAGTAAAATTGGACCAAGCTTGGATAAAACCCGGTCCTGGCAATTCCTTATATATTAGACCTTTTGTGATGGGCACCCAGGTTGGGGTTGGCGCATCACCATCAACGGAATATAAATTTATGATTTTAACATCGCCAGCACAAGCTTATTACACGGGCGACGTTAAAGTGGAAATTGCCGAACATTACAGCCGTTCCGCCAATGGTGGTGTAGGTGCTGCAAAGGCCGCAGGAAATTATGGCGCACAGTTTTTTCCAACCAATTTAGCACGCGAAAAAGGGTTCCAGCAAGTAATCTGGACTGATGCCAGCAAACATGAATATTTGGAGGAAGCGGGAACAATGAACGTTTTTTTCCGTGTGAACGACACACTTTTAACGGCACCAATAAGCGACCGAATATTAGATGGAGTTACCCGCAAAAGCGTGATTGCCCTTGCCAAAAGAGACAATATAATTGTTGAAGAAAGGCCCGTTTCGGTTTCAGAGATTGTTGAAGCTGCAAAAAACGGAAGTCTAAAAGAAATATTTGGCGCCGGTACCGCCGCTGTTATCAGTCAAGTAAGTGCTTTCAGTTATCAAGACAAAAATTATGATATTGAAAAGCAGGAAAACGGCTTCGCTGCACGGTTCAAAAAAGAATTGACTGATATTCAACACAACCGAGGGGAAGATCCGTTTGGGTGGAGATATGAAGTTTTGTAAAAGACAAAACTTAAATTCCAAAAAAAAAAAATCAAATCCCAAATTCCAAAGTAAGTCTTTGTAATTTGGGATTTGTTATTTGGTACTTTACTATTCGGTGCTTTTACTTTTCAAGTATAGCCTTAATATTCGGTTTAAAATAATTCGGTCCTTTTAAAACCTTTCCGTCTTCGCGGTAAATGGGTTTTCCGTCCGCGTCCAGTTTACTCATATTGCTTCGTTGTATTTCGTTGAAAACATCCTCAATTTTGTGCTGCATTCCGTGTTCTATGATCGTTCCGCATAGAATGTAGAGCATATCTCCCAAAGCATCTGCAACCTCAACAAGATCTTTATTGTTGGCAGCTTCCAAATATTCTTCATTTTCCTCCCGCATTAATTCATAACGCAATAGGTTTTTTTTGATCCCAAGATTGGCGGTGGGGGTTTCCTCCATTCCTAGACCAAACGCTCTGTGAAATTCGGAAACGGCGGCTATTTTGTTTTTCATATTTGAGAGTATCTTTTAAAATTAGTATTGTATTTTTGAAAGCAATAAAACTACAAATTTATGTTCACAACAGGCCAGTTGGTTTTTGCTGTTTCGTTTTTTATCATTTTCGTTATTGCAATGATTTATAGCTATCGGAGTGATAAAAAACTTCACAAAAAAAACTACAAAGGAAATATTTGGGTCTTGGTGGGCTTTTTGGTTTTTGTGGGACTTTTGCTTTTTCTTAAATCTTTTTTAAAGGAGTAATTTATTAGGTTTTTATAAAAAATAAAAGAGCTCTTCGGAAAACTGAAGAGCTCTTTTTATACAATATATTTCCCTTTTAGTTTGTAGCTGGCAAATTGCTGTAGTTTTTAGAATAAAACAACATCTGTTCTGCAAACGTCTTTGGCTGCTCAATGCTGAAACTTTCTATCTCGCCGTTGGCATCCATTTCTGGAACTAATACTGGGTTAACAAATCCGCTGTAAGGCGCAGATGTGAATTGCTTGTTGCGTTCCAAAATTTCCTTGTGAAGGTTTTGATCCACTTTTACGCCGTAGGTTTCCACCAATTTCTCAACAGCTGCGTAATCGCCTTCACTTTTAATGCGTTGTGTTTCGCGAAGCAACTGTCCAAACAAATCGTGCAGTTTTTCGTAATCGTTGATGTTAAAATAAGTTTTTCCGTCGCGGGTAATTTTTTCAATTACATTGTCATTTTTCCCGTGCTCATAAACCCAGGCAGAAACCCATTGACGGTTTCGCATGTGTGCTTCTTCAACATCATCGCCCAAGTTCAGACGTATCAACTGCGTCATTAAACCGTTGCGGATGTAGCCGTCATAAGCTGCCATTCCCACTTTTTTCCAATCGTCCACCAATCCGAGTTCTTGTAGCTTTGGGCTGTATAGATAATAAAGCCCAACTAAATCTGCGCGACCTTCTTCCAAAGTAGAAGCGTAGGTTTTAAGTGTTTCTTTGGTTTCGCCAACACCAGGATTCAATTGCCCCGAAGCGTGGCCAACTACTTCGTGAAGTGCTGTGTGAAGTTTATCGGCAAGTTGGCCGTATTTTTCTTCCAATTCAAGTTCGGTGGAATCGTTTACAAATTCCTTCAATCTCCCAGTGTTTCCAGCATTGTTATAGGAATCAATTATATTTCCAAGGGATACTGATTTACTTCCCACGGCGGCACGAATCCAGTTTGCGTTTGGCAGGTTCACACCAATTGGCGTACTTGGTGAAGCATCTCCAGCTTCGCCAGCAACGTTCACCACTTTATAGGTTACGCCAACCACATTTTTCTTTTTGTGCTCTGGCATCAATGGCGAATTGTCTTCAAACCATTGCGCATTGCTCGAAATAACCGACATTTTTTCGGACATATCAAAATCCTTTATCTGTACAATGGTTTCATAGGAACCTCTGTAACCGAGTGGAT
>DAIMFZ010000098.1:0-8619 GCA_036724225.1 Aequorivita sp. | reverse complement strand
TGCAGTGAAGTCAATTCCCAATCCAATCTCGTCATAATATTTATGGGCAAATTTTTGGTCAATATGCTTCCCTATTTTATTGATACGTACCAAAAGTTCCACTTCGTGGTGCACATCATTGGAAAACTCAGGAATAAAAAACGCCTGTTTTTTTAATAATAGTGCTGTATCCGGCTTCAAAAAAATAATAGGTTCAGTTGGGGTTGCATTTTTCAGCTCGCTTATATGGTCGGCATAATTTCGACCTATGCAGATTATTTTCATTTATTGGTTAAAGCTTTGTGTTCAACTTTTGAAGCCGGATTCGCGTCAATACTTTTTTGGTATAAAGCGGAAAATCGGCGTTTAGCAACCATCCGA
Source organism: Aequorivita sp. (assembly GCA_036724225.1). GTDB lineage: Bacteria > Bacteroidota > Bacteroidia > Flavobacteriales > Flavobacteriaceae > Aequorivita. The sequence continues at coordinate 8,259 of DAIMFZ010000098.1, read as the reverse complement.
AGTAACCGGAATCCTTCTCCATAATTTCCGTAACCAAACTCCCTTTGTATTTTCCGAATGAAAAAACCTCAACGCCCTCTTCGTTATAACTGATGAAACCCGCAAAATCTGCATGGTCCCTGTGCGAGCTGAAATCTGCCAAAAAGTTGATGTCGTTTTCCAATTCGCCATATCTTTCCAACTGTGCTTTTAAAACTTCATAGGTCGCATTTGTATCAGCGGCTGCACTGTGGGCATCTTTTAAATCTTTATCGCAGTAGAACTTATAAGCGGCTTCCAAGGTGCGTTTTTCCATTTTGTGAAAAATAGTCTGAACGTCCACAGAGAGTGCCTTTTTTAGATCGAAATCAATTTCAGCGCGGAGCAGTTCTTCGGCAAGCAACGGAATATCAAAACGGTTGGAGTTGAAACCACCCAAATCGCTATCTTTAATCAACGCGTACACTTTTGTGGCCAGTTCTTTAAAAGTGGGCTCATTGGCAACCATTTCATCGGTAATTCCGTGAATTGCGGAAGCTCCTTCGGGAATGGGCATTTCTGGGTTTACGCGCCAAGTGTGGCTTTCCTTGTTTCCGTTTGGGAATACTTTCAAGATTGCAATTTCCACAATTCTGTCCGTTGCCACATTTATTCCCGTGGTTTCAAGGTCGAAAAAACAGATCGGTTTTTTTAAGTTGAGTTCCATTGTTTTGTTTTGTCGTGCAAAGATACTTTTTATTGAAGTTTTGAAAGAAGATATAAAAAGAAAAGGGGACTTTGAATTCAAAATCCCCTTTTTTCAATATGTTATTTAGAAATTAAATATCTTTATTAACGTCCCAAGCTTCCAAATAATCCGCAACTCGCTTTACGAATTGTCCGCCCAAGGCACCGTTCACAACACGATGGTCATAACTGTGCGAGAGGAACATTTTGAAACGGATACCGATGAAATCGCCTTCTGGGGTTTCAATAACGGCAGGCACCTTACGGATGGCACCCAAAGCCAGAATACCTACTTGAGGTTGGTTTATTATGGGAGTGCCCATAATGCTTCCGAAGGTCCCCACATTTGTAACGGTGTAAGTTCCGCCTTGTATTTCGTCCGGTTTCAGCTTGTTTTCGCGAGCTCGGCTGGCAAGATCGTTTACCGCTTTGCTCATTCCCAACAAATTCAATCGGTCAGCGTTTTTGATTACGGGAACAATTAGATTGCCATCGGGCAAGGATGCAGCCATTCCCAGGTTTATGTTTTTACGCTTAATGATATTGTTGCCATCAACCGCAATATTCATCATTGGGAAGTCTTTCAACGCTTTCGCCACTGCTTCCATAAATATTGGGGTAAAGGTCAGGTTCTCGCCTTCGCGTTTTGCAAAAGCGTCTTTCACTTTATTTCTCCAGTTCCAAACATTGGTAACATCACACTCCACAAAAGATTGAACATGCGCCGAAGTTTGGGTACTTTCAACCATGTGGTGGGCAATGAGTTTGCCCATTCGTGTCATTTCTATTACTTCGTCTTCGCCGTTTACAGAAACTGAAGCTTTAGTTTTTGTGGCTTCTGAAATTTGCGTTTTCGCTGTTTCAGGACCTTTGGCTTCAACTATCGTTTGGGGTTGCGGTTGTGTTTTTACCGAAGAACGGTTTTCCACATACGTTAAAATATCATTTTTGGTTACGCGGCCATCTTTTCCCGTACCGGAAATTCTGTCGAGTTCTGCTTGCGAAATACTTTCGGCTGTGGCAATGTTTTTTACCAATGGGGAATAGAAACGATCGCCATTATTTTCAATAGGCGCTTGTGTTGCTTGTTTGGCAGTTTCAACATGTTTTTCAACTTCTATTACTGCGCCCTCCGTAGCTTTAGCAGAGGTTAGGGCTTCTTCGGGAGAAGGGGTGCTTTCACTAATGGTTTTTTCAATTCCGTTGCTTCCGCCTTTGATTTCAATTATAGCTATGGTTTGACCCACTTGCACCACATCATCAACGTTGAAGAGTTTTTCTAACAAAACCCCATCTACCTCGCTTGGCACTTCGCTGTCCACTTTATCGGTCGCGATTTCCAGAACGGGCTCGTCTGCTTCAATAGTGTCGCCCACTTCTTTTAGCCAGTTGGTAAGGGTTGCTTCTGCAACGCTTTCGCCCATTTTGGGTAGTTTCAATTCAAATTTTGCCATAACTTTTTGATGTACGATTTTTGATATACGATGTACGATTTTCGATGTACGATTTATGATTCACGACTCGCCTCTCATCACTCATGGCTCAAAGCTCACACCTCAACACTCAAAAAACCGTTGCAAAATTAGTTAAAATTTGTTCGTTTTGGGTTTCAAATTACTTAAAAAACGACTACCCCGCCCTTTTCGTCACTTTGGTCGCTTCCTATTATGAAATTGCAGCCGGGAGGGCGAATGCGGAAAAGATTGTTATTTCCCTTCAACTGTTTCATCAGTTGGAAAATTTCTTTATAGGAAATGTATTCGGCATCAAAGACCAACAAGCTGTTTTTGAGTGTAATCTGGGAGTGTACATTTTTTGAAGCTATTTGAAAAACCGCTTCGGTTGCTTCAGAAAGTTTTTCGAGCAACTCAATATTTTCTGTGAAAAAATAGTTTCTTTCAACTTTTTGGGACTTCTTGTTTTTTGTTTCCGAAGAAAATTTTCGTGCTTTTTTAGCCAAAGCAACACCAGCGGAAACCAAACCTTCCAATAAAAAATTTCTGCGGAAATGTTTTTTGTAAAAAATCTGCATTGCACCGTAAAACCGCTCAAAATAGGCTTCGTCCTTTTTAGTGCTTTCGCCTTTGTAGTGCAGGATTGTGGTGCTTCCCAAATAATGGTTTTTATAACCCGCTTGCGTAATTTTATAGGACAGATCTATGTCTTCGCCATACATAAAATAATCTTCGTCAAAACCGCCCACTTCATTGTAAATACTCCGTTTGAGCAGCATAAATGCGCCGACCAAAACCGCTGTTTCGCCATTGGAAGTTTCCTGTAACTGGTTTGCGTAATATTTCTGTGTAAAGCCAGTCAATTTCAACAATGAGACTTTTGGCGTGGGAAGATTGCGCTTGCTTTCGGGCAGAAAATTTCCCGTGCCATCCATTAAATAAACACCCAAAGCACCGATATTCTCAACGCTTTCAGAATATTTAATCGCTTGTTTAAAGGTGTCTTCGGCAACTGCTGTGTCGGGGTTTAAAATACAAATGTACTCCCCTTTCGCAACGGCAACTGCTTGATTGTTCGCTCTGCTAAAACCCACATTTTCTTTGTTTTCAATTAGAACAACATTTGGAAAAAGGGTCTTGACCATTTGGCAACTCCCGTCCTTGGAATCGTTGTCTATCACAATGATTTCGGCATCCAGATTTTCGATTGCCTTTTGGACAGAAAGAATACACTGTTCCAAAAAATAGCGCACATTATAATTAAGGATAACAACGGAAAGCTTCATCAGTATTAAATATTTTAGATATAGGAAGTTGTAATGCCCTAATATACATCTTTGATTGGTTTGCTAATTGTATATGGGCATTTCAAACTACAGACTTTTTAGTGAAGATTCAAACGGAATTCGGTGCAAAATACTTCGGCCCAAGGTAACTTCATCGGCATATTCAAGTTCATCGCCCACCGAAATGCCACGGGCAATCGTTGTGGTAATTATATTGTAAGCCTCTATCTGTCTGTAAATATAGAAATTTGTGGTATCGCCTTCCATTGTTGAACTTAGAGCAAAAATAAGTTCGCGGACGTTTCCAGCTTTTACTTTTTCAACAAGCGAGGGAATGGTCAAATCGCCAGGGCCAACCCCGTCCATTGGTGAAATTTTTCCACCCAAAACATGATAATGGCCACGATATTGGCTGGTGTTTTCTATTGCCATCACGTCGCGAATATCTTCAACCACGCATACCAATTGCTCATCGCGGCGCGGGTTGGCGCAGATTTCGCAAAGTTTCGTATCGCTGATGTTGTGGCAGTTGTCGCAAAAATTTATTTCCTCGCGCATCTTTAGTAAACTGGCCGCCAATTTTTGTGATTGCTCCTTGGGTTGTTTCAGTAAATGAAGCACCAAACGCAGGGCGGTCCGCTTGCCAATTCCAGGGAGTTGGGACATTTCGTTTACTGCGTTTTCAAGAAGTTTTGAAGAAAATTCCATAGCATTTTTCCTGCTGCCAAGATAAAAAAAATGCTTCAGAAAAAGGAGATTTTCCCTGAAGCATTCCTATTATAAAAATGATTCTTAGTTTATAAGCAATTTTTTGGTAGCGGTGCCATCTTCGCTATTGATACGAACAAAATAAACACCCGGAGGAAGTGCTGAAACATTCATAGTATGCTTCCTTTCTATCAATGCTTGGGGTTGGTAAACCAAAATTTTTCCGGTAACGTCAAAAATTCGAATTTCAGCATTCATCGGTTTTGGTAAAGCGATTGTTATTTCTGAAGTTGCTGGATTTGGATATATGCTTACGCTGCTTTCTGAAATTACATCTTCCACTCCCGCGGAGCTATCCACCAATGGGGAAGCCCAAAGACCTCTTCCGTATGTGCCGGCATAGAGGGTGTTGGTGGTGTTGTTTATATCCAGTTCGTTAATCATTACGTTTGGCAAAAGATTGCTGTATGGTTGCCATTCGGTAAAAGTATTGTCTATGTAATAGATTCCATAATCCATTCCCAAGTACAGGCCATCTTTCCCATTATCGTCCCAAATAACCGCCAAAGCGCTGAAATTTGGTAAGTTCATTTTATAACTTGTCCAACTAGCCCCACCATCATTAGATACATAAACGCGCTCGTTACCTGTGGTCGCTACCGCTACTTTATCTGGGTTTGTGGGATGGATGGCAATGGAGTTAATTGTTCCGCCTGGTATTGCCAGCTGAGTCCAATCTGTTGCTCCAGCATCTGTAGTCCTATAAATGAATGGTGATCTTGAAGCGTACATAATTTGATTGTTTGAAGGGGAAATCTTCAGGTTATTCAAATTGGAGCCAAAATTCTGTGAAATGGCTGACCAAGAACCCCCGGAATTAGAAGATTTATAAACAATATTATACCCTACATAAATTGTATTGGCAATCACGGGATCCTGTTCGAAAGGAGTCACCCAATTTCCTGAGCCACTACCTGGCTCATTAAGATCTGAATAGGAATTACCCCCGTTGTTAGAGCGGTACAATTGACCATTTTGGCTTGTTCCATAAAAAGTATTGCTATTGGTTTTATCAATGAATGATTCCATTCCGTCAGCACCTAACCAATCCCTCCATCCAACAGCTGGTTTGTACCAGGAAGTTCCGTTATCTTGGGCACCTCCAGAAACAATTACATCTGCAGTTTGGGAAACCCCAATTTTATAAAATTGACGAATTCCCAAGCCAGTGGTAAGGTCTTCGTAATAGTTTGCATTTAAATTGCCAGTATCCTCAGCTTTATAAATACCTCCATCGGATATCGCGAAAAGTGTTGTTCCATAGAACATCAAATCATCAACATCCGCATGGCAATAGCCAATATTTTGTGAGCCTGCATTTCCAGGAACCCAATCTGAGGTACAGGTAAAATTGACCCCCGCGTTCATGGAACGCCAAGTAAGAATCCCTGCAATATGAACTTCATTTGCATCAGTAGGATTTACTGCTATGGCCATATCACGGGGAGCTTGACCATTATTATCGTTACCGCTGGTGCTATATCCAAAAAAGTTAAGGCCGCCGTGGTTGAGTTTTGTGAAATTGGCCCCGCTATCATTAGAGGTATATAGAGCTCCAAATTTGCCTCCCGCAGCTTCCAAAACATAGACAACACTTGCGTCGGCAGCAGAAACCCCGATCATTTTGGCGCCGCTTGTGAAACCGCCTATAGTGGTAAAAGTAGCACCTCCATCAGTTGATTTATGAAAACCACCTCCCGAAGCATAAACTACTGATAGATCTCCTGGTTTGAATTCAACATCAAAACCTTTGTTGTCACCTGAAATAACATTTACCCAGTTTGTTCCGCCATCGGTAGATCTATATATTCCCGCATTTTCGGCAGTTGCAAACATCATGTTTGTATTAGTGGGGTTTATGAGAATTCTATTAACAATACTGTTCCCGATTGTGCCTTGTAAATTCCACGTTGCACCTGCATCAATAGATTTAAATATTTTTCCATTTGTAGAACCAAAAAAATAGGTGTCGGAATTTGAAGGGTCAATAGCAACTGAATATACTGAAAGGTTTGAAAAATAATCACATAATGGAGTCCATGTTTGCGCAGCGTCTGTGGTTTTCCATACACCACCGGTATTAGCACCGATAATCATATTGTTGATATTCCCTTCTTCAATTGCAAGACCCGTAATTCTCCCAACCCCAGGATTCCACCCTGAAGTGGCATTCCAAGCCTTTGGGCCAAGTTCTTGCCAGTTATCGGGAAGAACCAAGCGGTTTTGTGCTGTGCTGTTCACGTATGCATTCCAACGTTCCAATTCATTTAAACGTTCCTCGGTGGTAGGTAGGTAACCATCCTCTTTAACCATTCTAAGGGCGTTGTACTCCCACCTTTTATATGGTTTGTAACCAGTGCCTCTTCCTTTGTCCCTATTGGCAAAGTAAGCTTCGGCACTATCAATAACATCCTGAACTTTATAAGTTCCGGCATCAATCATCTGAAGATATTCTTGAGCCTGACTGGCAAAAGAACCAAAAAATAACGCAATAAGTAGAAGTAATTTGAAACGCATCTTTTTAATTTTTAAGGAGTTATAATACTATTTATTCGAAGTCCCCAAATGTATCAAAAATAAAAATGGTGGGGAAATCAAACTTTGTATTTTTACCAAAAAAGTATTTCCTAATTCCTAACGTCAAAAATTTTATGCAACCCATACATATACTGCTTTTAATTGTCGGTTATTTTTTGGTTTTGATACTCGTTTCTTTTTTAACAAACCGAGGTGGCAGCAATGCCGATTTCTTTAAAGCAGGAAAGCAGTCGCCATGGTATTTGGTAGCTTTCGGGATGATTGGTGCGTCGCTCAGTGGGGTAACTTTTATTTCCGTGCCAGGTTGGGTGGAGGCTTCAAAATTCAGTTATTTTCAGGTGGTTCTTGGTTATATTGTGGGGTATGCGGTTATTGGCACGGTGCTGCTTCCGCTGTATTATCGGTTGAATCTTACTTCAATCTACACCTATTTGGAAGGAAGATTTGGAAAAGCTTCCTATAAAACAGGGGCATCCTTTTTTCTGCTTTCACGTGTTGTGGGCGCCAGCTTTCGGTTGTATTTGGTTGCAGTTGTGCTTCAAAGTTTGATTTTTGACGAATTGAACATCCCTTTTTGGGTAACGGTAACCCTCACTATTTTGCTGATTTGGCTTTACACCTTCAAAAGCGGAATAAAGACCATCGTGTGGACCGATACACTTCAAACCCTTTTTATGCTTGTGGCTGTGGGGGTTTCAGTTTATTACGTTTCTACAGATTTAGGGCTCTCGGGAAGCAATCTCTTCAATTTTATTGCGGACAGTGATATGAGCCAAATCTTCTTTTTTGACGATTGGAAATCAAGCGACTTTTTTGTGAAACAGTTCATCAGTGGCGCATTTATAGCAATTGTAATGACAGGTCTGGATCAAGACATGATGCAGAAAAACCTGACCTGCCGCAACCTAAGGGATGCGCAGAAAAACATGTTCTGGTTCACCATTGTATTGACCATCGTTAACCTTGTGTTTTTGGTTTTAGGACTTTTATTGACGGTTTACGCACAACAAAACGGTATAGACGCACACAAGGACCAATTGTACCCAATGCTCGCAATGCAAAATAAGTTTGGAGTTGAAGTTGCAATCTTATTCATTATAGGTCTTATAGCCGCAGCGTATAGTAGTGCCGATAGTGCCTTAACAGCATTAACCACTTCATTCAGCATAGATATTTTGGATATTGAAAAAAGGTATGAAGAAAAAAAGCAAGTGCGGGTGCGCAAACTAATTCATATATTGGTTTCGTTCGTGTTGATTGCAGTTATCATCATTTTTAAATATGTAATCGCCGACGATTCCGTAATTTCAAAAGTCTTTTTGTTTGCAGGTTATACCTACGGTCCTCTTTTGGGATTATACGCCTACGGACTTTTCACAAACTGGAATGTAAAGGACAAACTGGTTCCCGCAGTTGCAGTTTTGACGCCCTTTTTGGGATACGCCCTAAGCTATCTTGCTTCGGAATATTTGAATTTTGAATTCGGGTTTTTCATCCTAATATTGAAT
>DAIMFZ010000097.1:1330-8829 GCA_036724225.1 Aequorivita sp. | reverse complement strand
AGAATATCGGAGTCGAACCGATGACCTCTTGCATGCCATGCAAGCGCTCTAGCCAACTGAGCTAATCCCCCATTTGTGTTCGGTAGCTCACGGAACGTAGGAACATTTATTGTTTAGGTTGCCAAAAATAGTAAATTTTTCAATATCCCACTTCATTTTAAAAATTCAATTGTTTTTTCAACAACATTTTTTAATGTTTCGGGCAAGTAGCGCTCTTCCCAAGGGTGCTTTGCATTGAAAACGTGGTTTGCTCCCTCAATGATTTTCAGTTTACTTTTGGAATTCCAGGAATGGATTGTAACTGCTTCTTTTACTAAAACAGTAGGATCCTCACTTCCGTGCACAATGAGCAGAGGGGTTTTTAAATGTTTTACGGCACGGTTGATTGTCAATCGCTTTTCGTTTGCCTTAAAATCCTCATAAAACTGAAAATTGTTTGGCATCATTTGCTTGGTCCGGCCGTTTTCAACATAAGTAACGCCAGTTTCTTTCCAATGTTCAAAGGCTGCGGTTCCTTCGTGAAACCTCTCTTTAAAATCGCTTACCCCGGCCCAGCTTACAACCTTCGCAATCCTTTTATCTTCTTCTGCTTTTATCAAAACAATTCCTCCGCCACGACTGTGACCAATCAATGAAATGGTGGAAATTGCCTTTGGGAAATTTTCATTTCTCCTTTCTATTTCGTTTAAAACCCTATCCAAATCATCCAGCTCCAGACTGAAATTATTTTCGGCAAAGGCATCCAAATCAGGGAAATCAATAGGTTGTTCCATCGTTCCGCCGTTGTGAGAAAAATTGAATTTAACAAAACAGAATCCAGCAGCTGCAAAAGTTTCAGCTACCAAATGCCACGCGCCCCAATCCTTGAAACCTTTATAGCCGTGGCAGAAAATTACAAGTGGCAGCGCATTATTCGATTCATTGAAATAAACGTCGTAAAGAATTGGTTTTTTCGTTTCGGAAGTTAGTATTTCGTTTTTTTTGATTAGCATTAATCTATTTCTTTTTCGATGAATGGAATGTTGGGGTCACAAATTTCCAATATTAATTTTTTCAGCTCAATTGTGAAATCTTTTAAAGTTTCATCTGTAATAATCTGGGTTTTAATTCGGCTTCCCGATTTTTCCTTTTGCCCAAATTTTAAAAAACCACTGCCTAAATTTTTAAAGAAAATGATTCCTGCTTCCGAATTGTTTACAGGAATAATTTCGTTTATCATCAATGTGTAAGTCAATATTTAAAACACTTTGCTGAACTTGTAATCTTGGTTCAGTTCTTCCCAATCAATCAATTCCACATCGCCTTGTTTTACCAAACCTGTTTTATAGTCTATAATGCGAGGTTGCCCGTTGTATTCATCTACTCTGTCAACTTTTCCGTGAATTTTTACAGGAAAATCAAGCTCAGGAATTGGAACTTCCAATGTAAGATTTGTTTCAATTTTAAGGATTTTAACTTCGTTTCCGGTTTCAACTTCCACGATTTCCCTGTCAATGAAATTTGAAATATACCGCTTTGCCACTTCAAAAATAATAAGGTTTTTCCCTTTGGAAAAAGTTCCGCCTTTAAAGGTTTTTTTAAACTGAAGGGTAACTTCCTCGTGGATTATTCGCTTCATTTCCAAAAGTATTTGAACCGATAGCGTTTTACCTTCCAAAGGTTTATAAAAAGTTTCCAAAGTGTCGTGAACAATAGTGCCCAATGTATTTGCCGCAACGGTTTCTTCTACTTCCTCAAATTCATTAAGTTTCAAAATCTTCTGAAAATAAAAATCGAGCGGATTGCGAATATAGCTTGTCAAAGCAGAAGGCGAAAAACCTTTTTCGGCTATCTCGCGCAGGCGCTGCATAACCTCTTCGGTTTTATTTATTTGTTTTAAAGGTTGCGGTTTTATTTGAACCTTTGGAGAAAGGATACGCTTTTCAATAGTGAGGTTTGGATGTTTTTCAATCTCCAATTGCCTAATAAAACGGCTCTTTTCACCCGTATTTATTCCTTCCGAATGATTGTTGTAGAGCAAGGTAACATTTTTGGCCCGTTGCAATAATCTGTAAAAGTGATAGGTATAAATAGCATCCTTTTCAGTATAAAGCGGCAAGTTGAACTGTTGTTTCAAATCATAAGTGATAAATGAAGCGTTTGATTTTCCGGAAGGGAAAATACCTTCGTTTACGGATGTTATAATAACATTTTCAAAATCGAGTACCCGTGTTTCCAGCACTCCCATAATTTGAAGTCCGTTATAGGCATCGCCCTCAAAATCGAGCGAAGTTGCCGCCACGAGTTCCGAAAAAAGGATCAGAACGCTTTTTATTGATTTGAGATACGGATATTTTTCATCCAATGCCAAAATTGATCCGAAGACATCTGTGAGTCTATGAAGCACTACGCCTTCCACAGAATCTGATTTATGCTTTCGTTGAAGTAATTCGAGAATCTTCAACGCTGTTTCTACGGCCATTTTACTGTCGTCTTTCCAGTCTTCAAAAAGTAGTTGAAGTATATCGCTGCCTAGAGGTTCTGAATATCTGGCTAAGTCCTTTGCAGAAATATGGGTACTATTTTCTGCTATCAACTTTCGGCAAATATAGCGAGCATTGTGCACTAAATCATTTCCCAAGGGATGATTCAATACTGAAAGGATGTCTTTGTAATAGTATGTATCAGTGTTCCGAAGATGAATGGAGAAAAGCATTTCAAAAAAAACAGTCGCTGGGAAATTTTTCAACGAAACACCCATGGTAATGTTTAAAATTTTCACATTTTTCGGCAACGAATATAGGATGGGGACAAGAAGATTTTCATCACCTAGAACAATTGCGGTTTTATTTATTTCGTCTTCGGAAAAGGTTGAGAGCAATTCACCCACATATTTAGCCTGTCCCACATTTTTTTGCACCTCTACAAATTGAAAACGTTTTGGATTTTCAAAATTGGTAGCGATGAATTTAGGTTCTATGTTCTGAAAATATTTCCACTCTTTTATGTATTTCCTAATAAAATAAGAGGCACTGTGCTTTGTGTCACTGAAAAAAGCAGAATCAGTGTCCCAATAAATCGAGGTGTCTCCAGTTTCCAAAAATGCTTGCACAATATGTTGTTCCGCTATATTTAGAGCATTGAAACCGATGAAGATGTGCTGTTTATGTATGTTTCCATTTAAATAATGTTCAAGATTGGACACAGCCTCGCGGTAAACCATACCTTGGTAGCCAATATTCTCGGCTAACAATAAAGATTGTATGTTTTGATAAAAAGCAGGAAGACTTTCCCAGAATTGCAAATAATTGTTTATGAGTTCGGTTTTTTCATTTGTTACACCCCAACGTTCCAGGGTTTTAATACTCGCCAAGTAGTTGAAAAATGGTTTTGGTTCAACCAGATATCTATCAATTTCATTAAAATCGTTTAACAGTGTAATTGCCCAGCTAGAATAGGTTTCGAAATCGTCCTTTTCAGCGATTGTAGTAGTCCTTAAATACGCCTCATAACTTTTGAAAAGCAATTCGGTATTGTCTATTATTTTAAGGTTAGAAAGTTCTTCCACGAATTCCTCAATACTACATATTCGAGGTGCAAATTGAGTTTTAGATGCTTCCTTTTTCAATTCATTCATCAAAAATCCACCGGCTCTTTTGCTGGGGAGTATAAATGTAATTTCAGAAATATCCGAATAGCAATTTTGAATATCGGCGAGGGTTTCTTGAAGGAATGTTACCATAGCCTAAAAATAAGAAACGCCCCCCAAAGATGGGAGGCGTTTCAAAATTATTTATTTAAAACTTTCGGTCGAAATTATTTCACTAATGAAATCTCAACACGACGGTTTTGTTGTCTTCCAGCTGCAGTGTTGTTAGTTGCAATTGGTCTTTCTTCACCAAAACCTTTAGAAGTCAATCTTGCACTTTCCATACCAATAGTGGTCAAATAATCTCTTACAGAAGCGGCTCTTTCATTTGAAAGGTTCAAGTTGTAAGAATCACTACCACGACTATCTGTATGTCCTTCAATTAAGAAGTTAGCGTTAGGATATTCTTTCATAATATTTGCAATGTTCTGAAGTGCAGAATAAGATTCTTTTCTTATAGTTGCTTTGTCATAATCAAACAAGATAGTTTTAGAGTAATCGTTCAATTGCTTGATGATTTCCACAGAAACTTCTGGGCAACCTTTGTTGGCTACAGTACCAGGAACATCTGGACACTGATCGTCTTTGTCAAGAACACCATCACCGTCTCTGTCTTTGTATGGACAACCGTTGTTAGCTTTTGGACCAGCTTCGTTTGGACAAGCATCATCTTTATCAGCTATACCATCGCCGTCAGCATCTGGACAACCGTTAAGTGCAGCTAAACCAGCAACTGTAGGACATTCGTCAAGGTGATCTGGTATTCCGTCACCATCAGTATCAGGACAACCGTTGAATTCAGCTAAACCTGGAGTGTTTGGACACTCATCTTTTCTATCTTCGATTCCGTCTCCGTCAGTATCTGGGCAACCGTTAAATTCGGCTAAACCTGGAGTTTCTGGACATTCGTCATCTTTGTCAAAAATTCCGTCACCGTCAGTATCTTTTCCTCCAAATTGGAAAACGATACCCGCAGCATGTTGGAAGTGAGTTATTCCGTAAGAATCCTCAAATGCATGCTTGTAAGTTGATTGAAGGTTAAGACCGATGTTGTCTGTAAACCAGAATTTAACTCCAACAATTGCGTTTGCAGTACCAAACCCAATATCATCAATCCAAGTATAACCACCACCTACACCAATAGATGGATCAAACCAACTACCTCCAAGGGCATTTCTGAAGCTGTATTTTACTTCTCCATCTGCACCGTAATAAGTAAGGTCATTTTGTTCAACATCACCATACTAGTCAATTCGGTTGATGGTACCTGCAGCGGTAAATACGAAACCACTACCAATATATCTGCTTAAAGCAACTTTGGAAACTGAAGGCAGAATGTTCCAGTGGTCATTTGCATTAAAATACTCGTCAAAGATATCTCCTCTCATACCCGGAGAATTTGCAAGTACTTGATCCTCATTAAGGCCGGCTGAATAAACGTCAATAGCGTTTGCTCCAATTTCAACAGCCCAAGGATTGTTTTCGTCTTGTGCGTTTGCCACACCTATTCCTAAGAATAAAATGGCAACAACTAATAATCTGTTAAGATGTTTCATATTCGATTGTTTAATTTTTAAGTGTTAATTAAGAGCAAAAGTAAGTTGTTAAATATTATAAACAAAAGCAAAACTAATAAAATTTTCATAAAGTGGTTGCTATTGATAAGGAAATAAAGGATTTATTAGTTTATGACCCCCAATTTTTTTCCAATCTTAATAAAGGCCTTTATGGCTTTGTCCAAATGTTCCCTAGTATGTGCTGCTGAAAGCTGCACACGAATTCTCGCCTTTCCTTTTGGCACTACTGGGAAAAAGAAGCCAATTACATAAATTCCTTCCTGTAATAACAGATCTGCCATTTGTTGTGAAAGCTTCGCATCGTATAACATCACGGGCACTATTGCAGAGTTGCCATCAATAATATCAAAACCCGCTTCTTTCATTCCATTTTTGAAATAAGAAGTGTTTTCGGCAAGTTTATCGCGAAGTGTGGTATCTTTGGAAAGCATCTCGAATACTTTAATAGACGCTCCTACAATTGCGGGTGCCAATGAGTTTGAAAAAAGATATGGTCGCGAACGCTGGCGAAGCATTTCAATTATTTCCTTTTTCCCCGTTGTATAGCCTCCCATTGCACCACCCAAAGCCTTTCCAAGGGTTCCAGTTATAATATCTATACGGCCCATCACCTCTTTTTCTTCCAAAGTTCCTCTTCCAGTTTTGCCAATGAAACCTGTGGCGTGACATTCGTCTATCATAACCATAGAGTCATATTTATCTGCCAAATCGCAAATTTCATCCAAAGGGGCAACCAAACCATCCATTGAAAACACACCATCGGTAACTATAATTTTAAACCTTGCGCCATTTTCATTTGCAGCAATTAGTTGCTTTTCCAAATCTTCCATATTGCTGTTTTCGTAACGGTAGCGGGCTGCTTTACACAAGCGCACACCGTCAATAATGGATGCATGGTTCAACGAATCTGAAATAATTGCGTCTTCTTCTCCCAAAAGTGGTTCAAAAACACCACCATTAGCATCAAAACAGGCAGCGTAAAGTATAGTATCCTCAGTTCCGTAAAAATCGGCGATTTTTTGCTCCAGCTTTTTGTGGATATCCTGTGTTCCGCATATAAAACGAACGGAAGACACTCCAAAACCGTGCGTATCCATTGCATCTTTGGCAGCTTGTATTACTTCTTTGTTAGCGGATAAACCTAAATAGTTGTTCGCACAGAAGTTTAAAACCTTTTCGCCTGTGGAAATGGTAATCTCGGCATCCTGAGGCGAAGTAATAATACGCTCTCTTTTATAAAGGCCATTGTCTTTTATTTCTTCAAGTTCTTTCTGTAGATGTTCTTTAATTTTTCCGTACATTTTCTCTGTTTTTAAAATTCAAAATTAAACTTTATTTATCACTATTTCTTCCAAATTACAATAGATAAGTATTTTTTTGGAAGCAATAAAACCCATATCCCGCAGCGCATTTGCATAATCTTCTAATTGGTCATTGTGCCAAATTTTCGGGCTTCCTGTTTTATAATCTACTATTGTTGAATTGTTTTCAGAATTTATATTTATCCTATCAGGTCGCAAAATTAAACCGTCTTTTGTGATAATGTTTCGTTCGTTATAAACTTTATCACTACCGGCAAACAACTTTTTCAATTCCGGATGTTGCATAATTTGATTGACCGTTTTATTTAAATTTCCAAATTCTTCTTTTGGAATGATTGCTCGTGCTTCCAATTCGTCCAAAACCCTTCCTGCATCTACTTCTGAAATAATTTGGGCCATGATTTCGTGCAACATATTTCCAGCAGAAATAGCCATTCCGGTTTCTTCTATATATAATCCTTCAGAAAATACCATTTTAAGCCCATGTGTTTTCGGATTGCTAGATAAGTATACAGGTATTGTTTGGGGAACGACCTCCTTTTCTTTCGAAATCTTTTGCAAATCCTCTCCGAATTCATAAATCTTTTCCTCAATGTTCCACCTATTTTTATGCTTCAAAAACCCCATAAAAAGATGGTTGTAGGTTGAAGGAATCCCGTCTTTTGGCTCGGTTGGCATTTCAGCAAAAATATAGAGTTTTTCAACTGCACGCGTTAAAGTAACGTACAGCAAGTTTATAGCGTCCAACTCCAACTGGCTTCGGTGTTCGTTGTACATTTTTTCACCAACTTCTCCGTAATTTACAATTTCGGATTTATAATTTATTTGCGCTTCTTTAAAGTTGAAATCCCCGTTTTCCAATGGAAACCAAAGCTTGTCATATTTGCCATCGTACAGCTGAATGTCCGCAAAAGGAAAAATCACTACCGGAAATTCCAGACCTTTTGCTTTGTGAATGGTCATTAATTGAAC
>DAIMFZ010000097.1:0-1230 GCA_036724225.1 Aequorivita sp. | reverse complement strand
TGCTCCTTTAAATTTTGAGTGAATTCTTCCTCTGAAATGTTCAGGAATTTTGTGAAAAAAGTATGTTTTTCTTCCAAAATATTTAGGTGGTCGTGAAGCAAATCAAGCAACTGTATTTTGGCTTCGTCGTTGTTTGGATACAGACAAACCTGCAACGAAAAAATCAAAATCTGCACCAAGTGTGAAGACTGTAGCAGCAAGGTTTCTGACGAAATAACTGGCACGCCGCGCTCCATCAAAAAAGTGCTGAGTGCAATTCCGTCTGCTTTTCTTCTCGTTAAGATACAAATATCATTTTCTGAAAATCCGCTGTTTTTTACACTTTGTATTGTGTCGTAAACCAGTTTTGAATATGCTTCTTCTTTATCAGCTTTATTCTGTTTTTCGATGAATTCAAATTTTATGAAGCCTTCTTTTTTATCGTTGCGGTTTTGATTGTTGCCATCCTGATACAGTTTTCCGTGGCCTTCATCAGCAAAATAGGAAGATACGAAGGTGAAAAATTGATTGTTGAAATCTACAATTTCGGCACAACTACGGTAATTGGTGCCCAATGAAAGCACCTCTTTTTCTCGCTGAAAAGGATTACCCTTTCCATACAAATCCATAAATTGTTCGGGCAAACCACCTCGCCAACGATAAATGGATTGTTTGGCATCGCCCACCAGCAAAAGGCTGCCGGAATTTGGCTCCAACTGTTGCGATAGTGCATTGTCAATAAGCGGAATTAAATTTTCCCACTGCAATTTTGAAGTATCCTGAAATTCGTCAATAAAAAAGTGGTGGTATTTTTCGCCTAAACGCTCATAAATGAAAGGTGCCGGTTGGTTTTTTATTTCATTGTTTATCAGCGAATTGAATTCTGAGATAGGAAGAATATTTTTTTCTTTCTTTATAGTTTCAATTTCTTGATTTACCAAGTTTATTACTGAAAGCGGCGTCACGTTTTTCAGCATATTTTCAATCAATAACAATTTGTAAACCAGCTTTTTTGACTTTTGAAAATTTTCAATAAAAGCGGGTGTCAGTTCATCGATAATTCCTCCAATAGCCGCAGAAACCCGCCCCGGATAGAGCGGTTTTTCGCCCATGGTTTCCTGCCATTTTGCACTGAGATTTAAATCATACCTACCCGTTGAAAGGTTTTGAAAATGTTTCGGCAAATAGCTGCCGCTGAAATCATCATCCTGCAACCCACTTTCTTCAATAAGTTGAAGGGTTTGTAAAGCA
>DAIMFZ010000096.1:2862-8883 GCA_036724225.1 Aequorivita sp. | reverse complement strand
CGTCTCGTGAAATTTGTGCCGCGCCTTTGGAATACTTTATTTCTGCAAGTTCCCGTAACGGCACTTTTCCCCCGGAAGGGGTATCAACATACAGATTTTGTAGGTTTGAAAGGTTGCGCCGATTGTTTTCGTCCAACCGCACCACGAGATCGAAGCGTTTTTCGCCTTCAAAAATGCTTCCCAAGGATTTCCCGGCAAACCCCATTGCTATCATTTCGTTCAAGTCTGCAATGTTCAGTCCGTATCGTGCAATTTTGGCTCGGTCGAATTTCACGTTCATCTCCGGCAGACCAGCCACTTTTTCCACGATAATATCATCGGCACCTTCAACATTTTCTACAAGGTTTTTAATTTCGTTAGCCTTGCTACTGAGTACTTCGAGATCTTCCCCGAAAATCTTGATGGCAATGTCTGCCCGCACTCCCGTAATAAGCTCGTTAAAACGCATTTCGATGGGCTGGGTGAACTCCACTTCCATTCCAGGGATTATCGCCAAGGCCTCTTTGAATTTATCTGCCAATTCATTTTTACTCTTTGCAGAAACCCATTCTTTCTTGGGCTTTAATGTAACAATAACATCGCTCTCCTCCATAGACATTGGATCCGTTGGAACTTCGGCGGCACCAATGCGGCTGACCACCTGATCTACTTCGGGGAAATTGTCTAGTAGAATTTTTTCAATTTGCGTAGTTACATCAATCGTATTGCTGAGGGAAGTACCTGTTTTCAGAACGGGTTGGATTACAAAATCACCCTCGTCTAGCGTAGGGATAAATTCCCCACCCATTGTTGAAAATAGGTAAATGGTTGCCGCAAGAATTAATACCGCGACCCCTAACACCAGCTTTTTCGCACCCAAAGCCCAACGGATTGTCGGTTCGTAGAAACGATTCAGGAAATTCATTATGCGAACAGAAATATTTCTTTTTGAAACTTCCGTAGGTTTTAAAAACACTGATGCCGCTACAGGAACGTAGGTGAAACATAACAACATCGCCCCAATTAGCGCAAAACTGAACGTTTGGGCCATGGGTCGAAACATTTTACCTTCCACCCCACTAAGGGAAAGAATTGGGATGAAAACAATTAAAATAATGAGCTGCCCGAAAATGGCGGAATTCATCATTTTTGAAGAACTTTTCACCGTGAGATTGTCCTTCGCCAATTGCCTTTTGTGTGTTGAAAGCGCATTCAATTTTGTAGCATTTGTGCTTATTTGAAATGCTACAAATTCAACGATGATTACAGCCCCATCGATAATAATTCCGAAATCAATAGCGCCGAGGCTCATCAAATTGGCGTCTACGCCAAAAATGTACATCATTGAAAGCGTAAAGAGCAACGACAGCGGAATTACCGAAGCCACTACAAGTCCCGACCGGAAATTCCCCAACAAAAGCACCACCACAAAAATCACGATGAGTATACCTAGAATGAGGTTTTCCGCTATGGTAAAGGTGGTTTTGCCAATGAGCACACTGCGGTTCAAAAATGGATTTATGTAAACGCCTTCGGGCAATGTTTCTGAAATTTCAGCAACCCTATCCTGTACGGCTTTAATAACTTGGATGGAATTGCCATCTTTCAGCATCATTACTTGACCAAGAACTTTTTCACCTTCGCCGTTTCCTGTGATGGCGCCAAAACGCGGGGCACTTCCGAATTGTACTTTCGCGATATCCTTCACATAAATAGGAAACCCATTTTCGTTTTTTACCACGATATTCCCTATATCTTCCAACGAAGTTGCCAATCCTTCGCCCCGAATGAAATAAGCTTGGTTTTCCTTTTCAATATAGCCGCCGCCGGAAATGCTATTGTTTTTTTCCAAGGCGGTGAATATTTCTGAAGCTGTAATGTTCATAGCGTTCAGTTTGTTGGTGTTTATGGCAACTTCATATTGTTTTAAATGCCCCCCCCAAGTGTTTACCTCAACTACACCGGGGATTCCGGAAAGCTGCCTTTTAATGATCCAATCTTGGATTGTGCGCAGTTCAGTGGTTGAGTATTTATCTTCATAGCCAGGTTTTACATCGAGAACATATTGATAAATCTCACCCAAACCTGTGGTTATCGGCCCCATTTGTGGGGTGCCAAAACCTTCGGGTATATTTTCTGTGGCAGAATGGATTTTTTCTGCAATGAGTTGTCTGGGTAAATAGGTGCCCATACTTTCCTCAAATACAATAGTAACCACTGATAGCCCAAACTTGGAAACAGAACGGATCTCTTTCACCCCTGGAAGATTCGCCATTTCCAATTCTACGGGATAAGTAATGAACTGCTCCATATCCTGTGTGGAAAGGTTTCGGGAAGTGGTGATTACCTGAACTTGATTGTTTGTAACATCTGGAACCGCACCTATGGAAAGTTGGGTTAGTGAAAAAACGCCAAAGCCTATCAACACTAAAGTGAACAACCCGATGATGAGCTTATTTTTTATACTGAATTGAATGATTTTTGAGAGCATAACTAAATTGATCTTTGACTTTCAACAGAAAAACTGCTGAAATATGAAACAATGGAATTGTTTGAAACCATTCCTAAAATTGGAACAGAAAAGAAGACCGCAATTAGATTTGGAACTAAGATATTTCCAAATTGGGTCTATTTAATTATGCGAATTTCGGGGGCTGGAAAATAGAAACTCTTTCCAAAGAGGAATATAGGTTTTGATAGTAGAAAGTGTGGGAATGGTTTATGCCAGTTCTCCTTTTAATATTTGTATTTTATAAAGAACAAGTACAACATCAGTCATCGTGTGATGGCAAGAAATGTGCTGAAAAGGCAGCTCTTCGTGCTCTTGCTTTTCCTCGTTGTGATTTAGTTGATGTTCCGCTTTTAAAGAACCGTAATGTTTTTCAAAAAAGGTAAAAAAATCATCGCCGTAGTTTTCGGAATGATATTGGGCGTGTTCCACCAGTTTATCCAGCATTAAAATATCGGCCATGCCCAAGCCTGCGCTTTGAAAAAAGACGAGAAGTGAAAGGGAGATTGCAATTAAGGTTTTCATTCAACGCGAAAATATATAATAATTCCCAAATGATATATGATTTATATCAATTTGGCAACGCATCTTCATAGTAACACACAAATCAATTAAATAATTGTGCAAAACAATAAAGTATATTTTAAAAAAGAAAATGTTTGCTGAATTATCCCTTCGTCATCAAGAAATTATAACTTCGTGACAATTCATTTTAAATATGACTATCTACAATTTCAGCAACCAAAATTCTGTACTGAGCCAATGCTTGCAATTGGCAAAACTTTGGAAAATGTTCTTAAAGCTTTTAAGAGTTACGGTTCTCCCAAGCAAATTCATATACTTTCAATTATTGGCGCCAAACCTGGAATTGAGTATATCAAACCCATTTTTCCTGAAAACACACGTCTTTGGATCGCTGCGGTGGACAACCATTTAAATAGTCGTGGTTATATTTTACCGGGACTTGGGGATGCAGGATATCTCGTTTTCGTCGAAAAGCTTTAGAAGCTGATTTATTTCTTCACAAGAATAAAAAACAATTCGTTCCCAGCCCGGGACGGAATTGAATTATATGCCGTTTCAATTTTTTCAATTTTGAATTTTTCTGAAAAAAGTGAAATATATTCCACCCTATTTCCACCGTATGGTGGTTTATCAGTATTTAATGGAATGTTGAAAAGAAGTCCCACGAGCTTGCCACCCGGTTTAAGCAATTCATACATTTTATTGACGTAATCCTCGCGAAGTGACGGCTCCAACGCACAAAAAAACGTTTGTTCAAAAATTAGATCGAAAGTGTCTTTCAATTCAAAAAAATTTCGATGCAATAAATTTTTCTGGGGAAACGACGGCACGCGTTCGGCTAAATTCTTTAATGGAATGGACGAAATATCAATCACAAAAACGTTGTTAAAATCGTTATTGAAAAGATATTCGGCTTCATAGGAATTACCGCCGCCCGGAATCAATATTTTTAAATTTTTATCTGAAAGTTGGTCGATGTATTCCTTTATTGGCATAGAAACATAGCCAATATCCCAACCCGTTTCGCCGCTGAGATATCTGTGGTTCCAAAAAGTTTCTTGTTCTTCCATGGGCTTAATTTACAAAGTTTATTCAACTAATCTACTTATCGGTTTTCCCTTTCATTCGGGGTCCATCACCGTGCATTTTGTTGTAATGCGCCTCAAACCATTCGGGCTTTTCCACTTCATTATCAAACATATAAATGGCAATTTGGCGGATGGTATTCACCGGATAAAATTGGTACGGCATCAATCCAAATTTCTTAATCGCTCCGTGCATTTTCGACTTTTCATTGGAAGGGTTTTTAGACCAATCAATCATCGCATCAATAAATTCTTCTTTTGAAGTATCCTCGGATATATAGTGCATTTTCACAGCTACCATCGGCGGTGCGATCAATGCTTCCTCTGTAGATTTCGGATTGTGGCAGGCGTAACAGTTGTTTTCCATCAATTTTTTTCCAGGATGTTCCTGTGCAATTCTCATTTCAGGGAATTCGCTACTTTCGGCTTTTGCCAAATATTCATTGCGATTAATGGTATTGCAGGAAACAAATAGAAGAACTGAAAATAATATGAAAAATATCTTCACGGCACAGGGAAATTAAGATGAAGTTTCAAAAATATGTTTCAAAAGTAATTTTAGAATAACGAAAGTTACATCGAAAATATTAAAATGTATGATTGAAGTTTTTAAAAAATGATTTTTTTACAAATCAATTATCTTGATACTATTTCTATAAAGTTCAACTTTCCCAAGCGTTTCCAGTTTTTTCAGCAAACGCGAAACCACTACACGCGATGTGTGCAGTTCATAAGCTATTTCCTGATGTGTGGAATTGATCAAAGAATCGTTTGTTACTTTTTGCTTGTTTTGAAGATATTTCACCAGACGTTCATCCATATTCAAAAACGCAATGCTGTCAATGGTTTCCAGCATTTCGGTTAGTCTCTCGTGGTAGCTTTGAAATACAAAATTGCGCCAACTTTTATATTTCCCCGTCCACTCTTCCATTTTTTGGATAGGGATCATAATCAAGGTAGTATCGAGTTCTGCAATGGCGCGGATTTCACTCTTTTTTTGGCCCAAGCAGCAAGTTAATGTCATAGCACAGGTATCGCCGCGCTCCAGGAAATAGAGCAATAATTCGTCGCCGTTAACATCTTCCCTTAAAATTTTTATCGCTCCTGAAATAAGCAGCGGCATAGACCGCACATAATCGCCAATTTCTATTAATTTTTCTCCTTCCTTTACTTCTTTTAAAGTGCCCACTTGGTTTATTTCCTCAATGAGTGCATCTTCAAAAATATGGGTGAAATTTTCTTTTAAATTATTGAGCATGCAAAATTATTTATGTGGATTTTGAATAGCTAAAAATACGGCTTTAAAATCACTTTTCTTTTGCTTCTCTCTGCTTCTGCTTTTCCAATTTTCTAAAATATCCGCGGAAGAAGAAGTTGTGCTGCAAGGCTTCCATGTTTTGGTTTAGTTTTTCGGAAGCTTCCTTTATTTGGACCATTGTGGAATCTAATTCCTTTACAAAAGTTTCATCTTGGGTGATATGATTGAGCGCTCCTTTCCCCGATTTTATTTCTTTTAAATAGACATCCAGATTTTGGGTGATGGCATTAACATCTTTACTCGAGGTTTCGAGATTGACGAAAACTTTTCTGATTTGATTTGCGGCAGCAGTATCGCTCAAAATTACGGATGCGGCACTTTCATCATAATTTACTTTTGAAATAATCCGGTTGATCTTTGCCATAGCCAAACCAGCTCCTTCGGAGGTTTTCTTAAGCTCTACAATTGTTTGGTGAATATTCTGGGCCATGATAGTATCACTAATCAGGACACCAATAGTTCCCTTGCCTTCAAGAATTTGATGGGTTATTTTTAATAGATCTGCAGTGGTCTTATCCAACGTTGAAAGCATATCGTCAATTCCCAGCTTGTGGGCGGATTGAATGATGTCGCCAGACACGACGGATGCTTCCTGTTGTTCATTG